>NZ_AJML01000037.1:0-35143 GCF_000259525.1 Streptococcus sp. SK140
GATGTTCTTGTCTTTAATTCCGAGTAAGTTTGTGATAAAATTTAATTGTTCCATATGATTCTTTCTAATGATGGTTTGGTCGCTTTTCATGATAGATCTTATGGGACTTTTTTTCTACACAAAAATAGGCTTCATAATATCCATAGGGGATTTACCCACTACAAATATTATAGAGCCTAAAATAGTCCACCTCAAATTTTTCTGATTATCTTTTCCTTATAAAACTTTGTTTAAATATTTTT
Organism: Streptococcus sp. SK140; assembly: GCF_000259525.1. Taxonomy (NCBI): domain Bacteria; kingdom Bacillati; phylum Bacillota; class Bacilli; order Lactobacillales; family Streptococcaceae; genus Streptococcus; species Streptococcus sp. SK140. Next base: position 243 of record NZ_AJML01000037.1, read on the forward strand.
AAACATTCTTTTTGTTAAAAAAATCACAAATATTTGAAAATACAGAAAATATATTATATAATTAACCCAAATATATAGCGTGAAAAACGCAAGGAGGATAAAATATGGCAACATTTTACGTTCCAGCAGTTAACCTTATTGGTAAAGGTATGGTAAATGAAGTTGGGCCTTATGTTAAGGAGTTGGGTTACAGTAAGGCTCTTTTGGTGACAGATAAGTTTATCGAATCAAGTGATATCTTGCCAAAAATTTTAAAACCTTTAGATGATGAAGGGATTGCTTACGTTATCTTTAGTGATGTTGAACCCAACCCTACTTGTAAAAATGTTATGGATGGGGTTGCTGCTTTGAAAGAGCACAACTGTGACTTTATCATCTCGGTCGGTGGTGGCTCTCCCCAGGATGCAGCTAGCTGTATTTCTGTAATCGCGACGAATGGTGGTAAACCACAGGATTATGAAGGTTTGCATAAGTCTGCTCAAAAAGGTCTTCCTGTTGTAGCTATCAATACTACTGCAGGTACATCAGCAGAAATTACCATTAACTACGTTATCACTGATGAAGAACGTAAGGTTAAAATGGTAATGGTGGATAAAAACAGTCTTGCCCTTATCTCTGTTAATGACCCTGAATTGATGGTTTCAAAACCTCAAGCTTTGACTGCGGCTACTGGTATGGATGCTCTTACTCACGCCGTTGAAGCTTTGGTAACACCAGGTGCTTATGATGTGACTAAGAAACTTTCTATCGGAGCGATTGAGCTAATCAAAGAATATCTTCCACGTGCAGTAGAAAATGGTCACGATATTGAAGCTCGTGAAGGTATGGTTAATGCTATCTTCCTTGGAGGAATGAGCTTTAACAATGCTGGACTCGGCTATGTTCACTCAATGGCTCACCAATTGGGGGCTGTCTATAACTTACCTCATGGCGTGTGCTGTGCTATGCTTTTGCCAGTCGTTGAGCGTGAAAATGCCAAACGTGTACCTGTAGCCTTCCGTAATGTTGCGAAAGCCTTGGGAATGCAAATTGAAGGAAAATCAGATGAAGAATGTGCTGCTTATGCTATTTCTGAGATTGAAAAACTTTCTGAAACTGTCGGTATTCCTAAGAAATTGACAGAACTTGGTATCGAAGAAAAAGACTTTGACTTTGAATACCTTTCTAAGAATGCCTTGATTGATGCTTGTGCACCAGGTAATCCATTCATGCCAACTTTGGAAGAAACCATTGCTTTCTATAAGGAATTGTTCTAAGGAAAGCTACTTCAGAGCCCTTGTGGGATAGTAAATTTAAGATTCTTACATTATGAATTCCTCCCGATTATTCAAATAATGTATGAGGAAATCAAATACTATTCCTATGATTTAAAGCCAATAATATTTAAGAAGAACTATCCTCGTGATAGTTCTTTTTTGGAAAATTTGATATGCTAGGATTATGAAGAAAATCAAAATCGATGTTGTGATTGTTCCTTTGAGTGGACATTTGTATCCAACTATGAATTTATTACTACCTCTATTAGACAATCCTCAGTATGAGATACGTTTATTTACAGGCCCCCAGAAAAAAACTGTTGCTGAGGCTGCAGGTTTTAATGTTGTTACTATACTTGAAGGTCATATTGAGGAGTTTGAGAAGGCAGCAAATAACTCTGAACAATTAGGAATATTATCGGCCTATCATCAACTTTCTGCTAGTATTGATTTAATTAATTTAGTTTCTGATCAATTAATGAAAGAGTGGCAAAAGAATCGTCCAGATATTGTTATTGCTGATTTTATAACTCTGTCTGGTGGCCTTATAGCTAATCAGCTTGGTATTCCTTGGATCACTACCATGGCTACACAATTTGTTTTAGAGACTACTGATGGCCCACCATGTCTAATTGGTGGAATGGGGAGTCCCAAGAATGCCTGGCAGGCTGCGGTACAATTTTTAGGTAGAAAGGGAACTCGGTTAGTGAAACGGATTGTGTCTTTTTCGTTTCGTGATCGTTTAAAGAGATATAATTTTAGACTCTATAATCAGCTGGACCAAGAGACTATTTATTCTCCATATTCAATCCTTGGTATAGGGATGAAAGAAGTAGAGTTAAAAAAGGGATTCCCAAAACACTATAAATGGGTGGGACCTTCAGGTGCTTCAGTAGAGGCTGGAGAGGATTATCCATTAGATTTATCGGTTTTCCCTAATCGAAAAAAGGTTTTGGTTACTTGTGGGACACAACTGGCATGGGCCAAAGATAATCTAATCTTTCAAGCGAAGCAACTAGCCAAAGCGCATCCTGATTTTCACTTTTTTGTGACTCGTGGAGTTGGTGGAGAACCTTTTCAGTGTGAGAATCTGATGGAGAATCTGTCCCTTGTTTCTTATCTTCCTTACAAAGAATACATTCCTCAGATGGATTATGTGATTCATCATGGTGGAGCTGGAATTTTTTATCAGTGTATCATTTATGGTAAACCAGCTTTGATTTTGCCTCATGACTACGACCAATTTGATTATGCCGTTCGTGGTGTGGAAGCGGGTGTTGCACTGACTGCTAATAAAGAGGATACGAGAGCGATTGGCTTAGCCTTTGAGAAATTAATTGCTAAAGAAGATTGGTCAGAATTAGAAATTTTACGCCAGGCTACACAATCCTATCATCCAACAGAAATTTTGGAAAGCGAAATCCACCGTCTGTTAGCAGATAAGGAGAAAGAATGATGAAAAAAGTATTAGTTACAGGAGCCACTGGTTTCTTGGGTAAATATGTAGTAGAAGAACTAGTAGAGCATGGTTATCAAGTAAGAGCCTTTGGTAGAAATAGTCAGGTAGGGCAATCCTTGGAAGACTCTTCTGTCAGTTTTTTTCAGGGGGATTTGACCAAAGCTAATGATGTGCTAGAGGCTTGCAAGGGGATGGATCTGGTTGTTCATGCGGGAGCCCTGTCAACAGTTTGGGGTCCTTGGGAAGATTTTTATCAGGCTAATGTTTTAGGAACTAAATATGTTCTCGAAGCATGTCGTCAAGTAGGTATGCAGCGCTTAGTCTATGTATCTTCGCCAAGTATCTATGCTGCACCTAAGGATCAGTTGGCTATCAAAGAAAATGATGCTCCAGAGGAAAATAATCTCAATAATTATATACGTAGTAAATTGGCTTCGGAGAGACTCTTTAAAGATTATCCAGATGTTCCTAGTATTATCTTGAGGCCTCGGGGACTGTTTGGGATTGGAGATACCAGCATCTTGCCACGGGTGATCAATCTTAGTCAAAAAATTGGTATTCCCTTAATTGGAGATGGGCGTCAGCTCATGGACATGACTTGCGTGGAAAATGTTGCTCTCGCAATTCGTTTAGCCTTAGAAGTCCCAGAAGCAAAAGGTGAGGTCTATAACATTACTAATGGCGAACCGAGGGCTTTTAGGGATTTGCTAGAGGAAAGTTTGAAAGGTTTGGGTTACCAAATCAAATATAGAAAAATTCCAGCATCTCTATTAGCAGGAATTGCAAGTAGTTTAGAGTTTCTTTACAAGTTCTTGAATCTGAAAGGGGAACCGCCTTTAACCCGATATACCTATTATCTACTTCGTTATAGTCAAACTCTAGATATTAGCAAGGCTGAGAGGGAATTGGGGTATCGTCCTAAAATTAGTATTTCAGAAGGGATTGAACAATATGTCCAAGATTATCGAAAGCATTGAGTATTTCCCAGCGGGATATTGTACGAGTTATGCCGGTTTGCTCTTTAAAGGTGTCAAGAATAGAAAGATGACCTTCCCTGCAGGAGTTTTCCTTATCAAGCATAGGGATATAGGTTATTTGCTCTATGATACGGGCTATCACTACGATATTAAGACAAAACTAAGATATGCTTTATATCGCTTGGGGACGCCCGTTCAAATGACAGAGCAGGATCAGATTTCGCATTTGCTGAAGGCTAAAGGAATCAAGCCAGAAGAAATTAATTATGTCCTGCTGTCTCATCTACATCCAGATCATTTAGGAGGGGCTAGCTTCTTTCCGAACGCAACCTTTATTCTAACCCAGGAAGTGTATGATGTTTACAAGAAACCAAAACTAAAAGATTTAATTTTTAAAGAATTTTTGCCGAGTGACTTCGAGGAAAGATTGACAGTCATCAAGGCAGATCAGCAAAACTCCAACTTTTCTTATCGTTCCACCAAGGATCTTTTTGGAGATGGAAGTATCCTGGTAGCTTCTATTGATGGGCATGCTAAGGGGCAAGCCTGTCTCTTTATTCCAGATTATCATCTCTTTATCGCAGCGGATCTTTGTTGGGGAATTGACCTCTTACCCTATACAAAGCAGATGCATCTGATTCCTTCCTTGGTTCAAGATAGTAAGGCTGACTATATCAAAGGAACAGAGTTGCTGGAAGAGGTGTTAAATGATGGTATAGAAGCGCTTGTCAGCCATGACCCTATAGAAAGGATTGAGCGGATTTTGTATGAAAAAAATAACCTTTCTTAAAACTTTTATCCAGACTCGTTGGCTTCATAATTTTAAGTCTCGAGAAGCCTTAGAAAGCTATCAGAAAAAGCAACTAGATGCCTATATGGAATTTCTAAAACGTGAATCACCTTATTTTAAAAATGGTGTGCCTCACGACTTTGACCATATGGATAAAGCTTTTATGATGACGCATTTCAATGAGCTCAATACTCAAGGAGTGGATCGAGATGAGGCCTTGGCTTTGGCTATCGAAAGTGAAAAGACCAGGAATTTTACAGAGCTCAAGGGAGAAATAGCTGTTGGGTTGTCTTCTGGGACATCTGGACACCGGGGACTCTTTATCACAACTGAAAAAGAGAGAAGTATGTGGGCAGCAGCTATCTTGGCAAAGATGTTGCCTAAAGGTCACCTTTTGGGGCACCGCATAGCCTTTTTCCTCAGAGCGGATAATGAACTCTATCAGACCATCAATACGGCGCTTATTCGTTTAGAGTACTTTGATATTTTCAAGAATACTGATGAGCATATCGAGCGCCTCAACAATTATCAACCGACCATTGTGGTGGCGCCTGCTTCGATGTTGATTGAATTGAGCAAGCGTCTAAAAGCTGGAGAGTTAGTCATTCGCCCACAAAAAATCGTTTCAGTAGCTGAAATCTTGGAAGATAGTGATAGGAAACGGATCGCAGAAGCCTTTTCACTACCAGTTATTGACCAGGTCTATCAAGCCACAGAAGGTTTTCTAGCTTGTACGTGCTCAGCTGGGAATCTGCATCTTAATGAAGACATCATCTTTGTGGAAAAGCACTACTTGGACGACCGACGTTTTTATCCAGTCATTACTGATTTTAAGCGGAGCAGTCAGCCTGTTTATCGCTATCAGCTCAACGATATCTTGGTTGAAAATCCTGAACCTTGTTCATGTGGGTCTTATTATACAAGGATTGATAAGGTTGAAGGTCGCTCTGATGACATCTTCTACTTTGAAGGGCTGGATGGAGGTCAGGTCACGATTTATCCTGACTTTATCAGGCGTTGCATTCTCTTTGTGGAAAATGTCGGAGATTACCAAGTTAAACAGCATTCTGAAAAGTTAGTAGAAGTTTGTCTGAGTCGAAGGGATGAGCAATTGGAAACAGCAATTACAGAGCAGTTCCAACTCCTGGCTCAACAAAAAGAGTTTAAAGTACCTGAAATTCGATTTTCAGATTATCACTGGGATACAAGTCGTAAGCTCAAACGTATCCAACGTTTATGAAAGGACAAAAGATTATGACAGAAGTGAAAAGACATGTAGAAATTGCAGGCTATGGAGCTTACCTTCCAAAAAATACAGTGCAATTTAAAGACCAAACCCGTTACCGTGTCGTAGAAAATGAAGAAACACAGCTAGATTTGGCAGAAGCGGCTATCCAACGTGCACTTGAAAATGCAAACTTAAGTATTAAAGACATTGATTGCCTTGTATCAGCTAGCGCGGTAGGTGTTCAGCCTATTCCATGTACGGCAGCTTTGATCCATGAGCGCGTGGCAAAAGGGCTCTCTATACCAGCTATGGATATCAACACGACTTGTACAAGTTTCATATCTGCTTTATCAACGATGTCACATTTGATTGAAGCAGGAGAATATCGTCGTGTCTTAATTGTTTCCAGTGAAGTCGGTAGCTTGGGTCTCAATCCAAAGCAAAAAGAAAGTTATGAACTCTTTGGTGATGGGGCGGCAGCCTTTATTTTCCAAGCAAGTGACAAGGATAAGGGAGTGATAGCAAGCCTTCAACGCACTTGGTCAGAGGGAGCCCACGATACTGAAATCCGTGGAGGTCTGACTTCTTATCAACCAAAAGAGTACTCTGAAGAAACGAAGACCAATTTCATGTTTGATATGAAAGGGAAGAAGATCCTCTTGCTTTCTGCTCGTGTCATTCCAGAAATGTTTCAAGAATTCCAAGAGAAATCAGGTATTTCTAAAGATGCTGTAGACTATATTATTCCACACCAAGCTAGCCGAGCATTACCACTTGTTATGGATAAACTAGGAGTTAGTAAAGACAAGTATCTCAATATTGTCAGTGAGTATGGAAATATGGTTTCCGTTGCGGTACCTTTTGGCTTGGCCTATGCACTCGATCATGGCTATGTGAAGGAAGGAGATACCATCTTCTTGATGGGAACTGCAGCTGGTATGACGGTCAATATGTTGGCTTTGAAATTGTAAAACGAGAGCAGGCACATATAAGTGGCCTGCTTTTTAAATTAATTTTAAACGTAGAACTATCGGCCTATACAGAAAAAGCTTGATAAGTTTTATGAAACTAAGTATACTAGAAGGTAATAAGCGTTTTCAGATAGTATATGAGGGAGTATACTTAGAAGTTGAGAGGGAGATATGGGGACTAGAAAATTTCGACTATTGATGTCCAAGTATGGCTTTAGTATTGCGATTATCCTGATAGAATTATTTGTTATTTTTGGAATTATTCTTTACATGAGCCAGATTGCTCCACTTGTTTGGGTCATTCTTGTGTTTCTGATCAGCATAGCAACCGTTATAGCGATTGTCAATCGTTCCATGTCGCCAGAGAGCAAGGTGACTTGGTTGATTGTTACTTTTGTCCCTGTTTTTGGTCCCTTGCTTTATATCATGTTTGGTGAGCGTCGGTTATCAAAAAAGGAATTTAAACAATTACAGGAACTTCGTTCTATCGCATCTCATGAAAAGGGCGAACATAGTCTTCATCAAGATATACAGGAAACTGATAAATCTGCTTACGGAATTATCAATGCCTTATTGCATATGGACAGTAATGCAGAAGTTTATGATCAGACAGACTCACAATTCTTTGCAAATGGTGAGAAAATGTGGCAACAGATGCTGGAGGATCTAAAGAGAGCTAAAAAATTTATTTTTCTAGAATACTACATTGTCGAAGAGGGATTGATGTGGGATAGCATTCTTGAGATTCTGGAAGAAAAGGCAGCTCAGGGAGTTGAGGTCAAGATGCTCTACGACGATATTGGTTGTATGGTGACCTTGCCGGGAGATTATACGGTTCATTTGCGGTCTAAAGGGATCGATGCTCATAAGTTTAATAAGGTGATTCCTCGTATGACGGTGGCCTATAATAACCGTGACCACCGAAAAATATTAGTCATTGATGGGCAGATTTCCTATACTGGCGGGATTAATCTTGCAGACGAATACATCAATCAGATTGAACGTTTTGGACATTGGAAGGATAGTGGAATTCGTATCGATGGTCCGGCGACTCAAGCCTTTACAAGACTATTTCTCATGAACTGGTATATCAACCGTGGAGAAATCAGTGACTTTGATCAGTATCATTTGGAAAATCAGACACGACCAGGTGGCGGTCTATGTATTCCATATGGTAGTGGGCCAAAACCAATCTACCAGATGAAGGTGGGTAAAATCGTCTATCAAAATCTGATTAATCAAGCGGAAGATTTTGTCTATATCACCACGCCTTATCTCATTATTGATTATGATTTGACAGAGGATATCAAAAATGCGGCTATGCGAGGCGTAGATGTGAGAATTATAACTCCATTTATCCCAGATAAAAAGCTCATCCAGTTAGTAACTCGAGGGTCTTATCCTAATCTTTTGTCTGCTGGTGTACGTATCTACGAGTATACTCCTGGTTTTATCCATAGTAAGCAAATGATTGTTGATGATCGATTTGCGGTTGTTGGAACCATAAATCTTGATTATCGCAGCTTGGTTCACCACTATGAAAATGCAGTTTTATTGTACGAAACACCGTCTATTGCAGCTATTCGTAAGGACTTTGAAGAGATTTTTGAAGTATCGCAAGAAATTTTTCCTGGAACAATCAAGCCTACTTGGTATCAAACATTAATCAAAGAAGTAGCTCAGTTATTCGCCCCTATGCTTTAATTGAAAGAGCTAGTTCATCTGTATAATTAGAGAAAGAGAAGGTTTGCCGTCTCTTTTTCTGTAAGCAGTTTCCTTGACATCTTGTTTATTTTGCGTTATCATATGTCCATATAATATATGGGAGTCTGTGTACAGTCTGAGAGGAAGTGTTAAACTTCGACCGCACCTGATCTGGGTAATGCCAGCGTAGGGAACGAATACTTAGCCTAATTTTGCACCTTTTTCATATATGAAAGAGGTTTTTCTTTTTTTACAAAGAAAAACTGTAACTTAGAAGGAGGTTTTAATGAAAGCAAGCATTGCTTTACAAATCTTACCCCTGTCACAAGGGATTGACCGCATAGCCCTTATCGATCAAGTCATTGCTTACCTGCAAGCTCAAGGAGTTACCATGGTAGTGACCCCCTTTGAAACGGTCTTAGAGGGAGACTTTGAACAACTCATGCGCATTCTCAAAGAAGCGCTAGAAGTGGCAGGTCAAGGGGCAGATAATGTTTTTGCCAATGTGAAAATAAATGTAGGAGAGATTTTAAGTATCGATGAGAAACTTGAAAAATATAATGAGACGACATATTAGTCTGCTAGGATTTTTGGGTGTCTTATCTCTTTGGCAGGTAGCGGGTTTGTTAAAACTCTTACCAAAGTTTATCTTGCCGACACCTCTTGAAATTCTTCAGTCTTTTGTTCGTGATAGAGAATTTCTTTGGTACCATAGTTGGGCAACTTTGAGAGTAGCTTTGCTCGGTTTGGTCTTGGGTGTCTTGATAGCCTGTATCATGGCTGTCCTTATGGATAGTTTGGGTTGGCTCAATGACTTGATTTACCCTATGATGGTAGTTGTCCAGACCATACCAACCATTGCCATAGCCCCTATACTGGTCTTGTGGCTAGGTTACGGAATCTTGCCCAAGATTGTCTTGATTATCTTGACGACAACCTTCCCTATCATCGTCAGCATTTTGGATGGATTTAGGCATTGTGACAAGGACATGCTGACCTTATTTAGTTTGATGCGCGCCAATCCTTGGCAAATCCTTTGGCATTTTAAAATCCCTGTCAGCCTACCTTACTTTTATGCAGGACTCAGGGTTAGTGTCTCCTACGCCTTTATCACAACAGTGGTATCTGAGTGGTTGGGAGGCTTTGAAGGCCTAGGTGTCTACATGATTCAGTCCAAGAAACTGTTTCAGTATGATACCATGTTTGCCATTATTATTCTGGTATCGCTGATCAGCCTTTTGGGTATGAAGTTGGTTGATATTAGTGAAAAATATGTGATTAAATGGAAACGTACTTAAAGAGCGTTTTGGAAAAAGAAAAGAGGAAATAAAAATGAAGAAAACATGGAAAGTGTTTTTTACGATTGTAACAGCTTTTGTAGCTATTTTGCTTGTGGCCTGCGGCCAAGGAACTGCTTCTAAGGATAACAAAGAAGCAGAACTCAAAAAAATTGACTTTATCCTAGATTGGACACCAAATACTAACCACACAGGGCTTTATGTTGCCAAAGAAAAAGGCTATTTTAAAGAAGCTGGAGTGGATGTTGACTTGAAATTGCCACCTGAAGAAAGCTCTTCTGACTTGGTTATCAATGGTAAGGCGCCATTTGCAGTGTACTTCCAAGACTATATGGCTAAGAAATTGGAAAAAGGAGCAGGTATTACAGCAGTTGCAGCTATCGTTGAGCACAACACATCAGGGATCATCTCTCGTAAGTCTGACAACATTAACAGTCCTAAAGACTTGGTTGGTAAGAAATATGGAACTTGGAATGACCCAACTGAGCTTGCTATGCTGAAAACCTTGGTAGAATCTCAGGGTGGAGACTTTGAGAAGGTCGAAAAAGTACCAAACAACGACTCAAACTCAATCACACCGATTGCCAATGGCGTTTTTGATGCTGCCTGGATTTATTATGGTTGGGATGGGATTCTTGCCAAATCTCAAGGTGTGGACGCTAACTTCATGTACTTGAAAGATTATGTCAAGGAGTTTGACTACTACTCACCAGTTATCATTGCAAACAACGATTATCTGAAAGACAACAAAGAAGAAGCTCGCAAAGTCATTCAAGCCATCAAAAAAGGTTACCAATACGCTATGGAGCACCCAGAAGAAGCTGCAGATATCCTCATCAAGAATGCACCTGAGCTCAAGGATAAACGTGACTTTGTCATCGAATCTCAGAAATACTTGTCAAAAGAATACGCAAGCGACAAGGACAAATGGGGACAATTTGATGCTGACCGTTGGAATTCCTTCTACAAATGGGATAAGGAAAATGGAATCCTCAAGGAAGACTTGACTGACAAAGGTTTCACTAATGAATTTGTAAAATAATGACAGAAATTAGACTAGAACACGTAAGCTATGCCTACGATGATGAAAAGATCTTAGAGGATATTAACCTGCAAGTGACTTCAGGTGAAGTGGTTTCTATCCTAGGCCCCAGTGGTGTAGGAAAGACTACCCTCTTTAACCTGATTGCGGGGATTTTAGAAGTCCAGTCTGGGCGAATCATTCTTGATGGAGAGGAAAATCCTAAGGGGCGCGTGAGCTATATGCTACAAAAGGATCTGCTCCTAGAGCACAAGACTGTGCTAGGAAATATCATCTTGCCCCTCTTGATCCAAAAGGTGGATAAGGCAGAAGCCATTGCCCGTGCAGATGAAATCCTTGCTACCTTTCAGTTGACGGCTGTACGGGATAAGTATCCTCATGAGCTTAGTGGTGGGATGCGCCAGCGTGTGGCCTTACTCCGCACTTACCTTTTTGGGCACAAGCTCTTTCTTTTAGATGAGGCCTTTAGTGCCTTGGATGAGATGACCAAAATGGAACTTCATGCCTGGTATCTTGATATTCATAAACAGCTAGGCCTGACGACACTCATCATTACGCATAGTATAGAGGAAGCCCTTAACCTTAGCGACCGTATCTATATCTTGAAAAATCGCCCTGGGCAGATTGTTTCAGAAATTAAACTAGATTGGTCTGAAGACGAGGACAAGGAAGTCCAAAAAATTGCCTACAAACGTCAAATCTTGGCAGAATTAGGCTTAGATAAGTAGAAAGATAGGGAGTTGGTGAGGATTATTCATTACCAGCCCCTTTTTCTTTTAAAAATGAAAAAATTTCGGTATAATAGTCAAAGATAGTCAAGGTTTAAAGAGAGGTGGGTTTGTTATGAGACTTAAAAATACATCAGATCATATTGAGGCCTACATCAAGGCAATTTTAGATCAATCTGGTATTGTGGAGTTGCAACGGAGTCAGTTGGCAGATACTTTCCAGGTTGTTCCTAGTCAGATTAACTATGTGATTAAGACTCGTTTTACAGAAAGCAGGGGATACTTGGTTGAAAGTAAGCGTGGTGGTGGTGGCTACATTCGTATAGGACGGATTGAATTCTCAAACCACCATGAAATGCTCCGCGATTTACTGTATTCGGTGGGCGAAGAAGTCAGCCTAGTTATCTTTGAAGATGTTTTAAGACTCTTGTTTGAACAGGATTTAGTGACTCGTCAGGAGATGAATCTATTACTAGCGATGGCGACAGATCGGGTTTTAGGTGAGGATGCCAATCTTATCCGTGCCAATATGCTCCGACAGTTATTACAAGAGGTAGATAGAAAAGGAAAATAGAACTAAATGAAATATTCAAAAGCATTGAAAGAATGTATAGACAGTGCCTTTCTGGTCGCAAGTCATTTTGGGGCAGAATACCTAGAGTCTTGGCACCTATTGATTGCTATGGCCAATCATAGTTACAGTGTAGCTGGGGCGACTTTAAATGAATTTCCCTATGAGATTGATCGTCTGGAGGAAGTTGCTGTAGAGCTGACTGAAACAAAGTATAGCGATAAGGAAAATTATCAGGAGTTGCCTTTTTCACACCGTTTGAAGGTATTGTTGTTGGAAGCAGAGCATGTAGCTTCTGTTGTGCATGCCAAGGTTTTAGGAACAGAGCACGTGCTTTATGCTATCTTACATGATGGCAATGCCTTAGCTACTCGCATTCTAGAAAAAGCGGGATTTTCTTACGAAGATCAGAAGGATCAGGTCAAGATTGCTGGACTTCGTCGTAGTCTTGAAGCGCGTGCTGGTTGGACTAGAGAAGATTTGAAGGCCCTTCGCCAGCGTCATCGTACGGTAGCGGATAAGCAAAATTCTATGGCTAATATGATGGGCATGCCTCAGACACCAAGTGGAGGTTTGGAAGATTATACGCATGACCTTACGGAGCAAGCTCGCTCAGGTAAATTGGAACCAGTCATCGGGCGTGACCAAGAAATCTCTCGTATGATTCAAATTCTGAGTCGTAAAACTAAAAACAATCCTGTCCTGGTTGGAGATGCGGGTGTGGGTAAAACAGCTTTGGCACTTGGTCTTGCGCAACGTATTGCCAACGGAGATGTACCAACTGAGATGGCTAAAATGCGAGTTTTAGAGCTTGATTTGATGAATGTGGTTGCGGGAACTCGTTTCCGTGGTGACTTTGAAGAACGTATGAACAACATCATCAAAGATATTGAGGAAGATGGCAAGGTCATCCTCTTTATCGATGAGCTGCATACCATTATGGGTTCAGGAAGTGGGATTGATTCGACCTTGGATGCGGCCAATATCCTAAAACCTGCCTTGGCGCGTGGAACTCTGAGAACTGTCGGTGCGACTACTCAGGAAGAGTATCAAAAGCACATCGAAAAAGACGCAGCCCTTTCTCGTCGCTTTGCAAAGGTGATGATTGAGGAGCCAAGTTTAGCAGATAGTATGGCTATTTTGCAGGGCTTGAAAGCAACTTATGAGAAACACCACCATGTCCAAATTACAGACGATGCAGTCGAAACAGCTGTCAAAATGGCACATCGTTATTTGACGAGTCGTCATTTACCAGACTCAGCAATCGATCTTTTGGATGAAGCGGCAGCAACAGTGCAAAATAAATCGAAACACGCTAAACAAGAAGAGTCAGGTTTAACACCAGCTGATAAGGCCTTGATGGATGGAAAATGGAAGCAAGCAGCTCAACTCATTGCAAAAGAGCAGGAAGTACCTGTTTATAAAGATGTAGTAGAAGAATCTGATATTTTGACCACCTTGAGTCGCTTATCAGGAATTCCTGTTCAAAAATTGACACAAACGGATGCCAAGAAGTATCTCAACCTTGAAGCTGAACTGCATAAACGTGTGATCGGACAGGAACAGGCTGTATCTAGTATCAGTCGTGCTATTCGCCGTAATCAATCTGGTATTCGTAGTCATAAACGTCCAATCGGATCCTTCATGTTCCTAGGACCAACAGGTGTTGGTAAGACCGAATTGGCTAAGGCTTTGGCAGAAGTCCTCTTTGATGACGAATCAGCCCTTATCCGTTTTGACATGAGTGAGTATATGGAGAAATTTGCAGCTAGCCGTCTCAACGGAGCTCCTCCAGGTTATGTGGGTTACGAAGAAGGTGGAGAGTTGACCGAGAAGGTTCGCAATAAACCGTACTCAGTACTTCTCTTTGACGAGGTAGAAAAGGCGCACCCAGACATCTTTAATGTACTCTTACAGGTTTTGGATGATGGTGTCTTGACAGATAGTAAAGGTCGCAAGGTTGATTTCTCAAACACCATTATTATCATGACGTCAAACCTTGGTGCAACAGCCCTTCGTGATGATAAAACAGTTGGATTTGGAGCTAAGGATATTCGTTTTGACCAAGAAAATATGGAAAAACGTATGTTTGAGGAGCTGAAAAAGGCTTATCGTCCAGAGTTTATCAACCGTATTGATGAGAAGGTAGTCTTCCATAGCTTGTCAAGTCAAGATATGCAGGAAGTAGTTAAGATTATGGTCAAACCATTGATTGCAAGCCTAGCAGAAAAAGGAATTGACTTGAAACTCCAAGCATCTGCCCTTAAACTTCTAGCTCAGCAAGGCTATGATCCAGAGATGGGGGCTCGTCCACTTCGTAGAACTTTGCAAACGGAAGTAGAAGACAAGCTAGCAGAGCTTCTCCTTAAAGGTGAATTGGAAGCTGGCAAGACTCTGAAAATTGGTGTCAAAGCTGGTCAATTAAAATTTGAAATTGTTTAAAATTGTGAGGTTGGAACAGATTGTTTCAGCCTCTTTTTTGAAAAGTTGTTGCCCAAATAGCTACTTGGAGTGTGCATTTATTTTAAGGCTTTCAAAACAGAATGCTACTGATCAGGTTTTGCATATCAAGTAAAAAAAATCTTATCATGCAGCAATGTTTTTATAAAAAATAATAAAAAAGTCTTGACAAACAGAACAAGACAGAGTATAATGCAAAATATAAAAGTTTATAAAAAGGTTAAACAGATATGAAAAAGAGTATAGCGGTTGTTTTTGGCACCTTTGCTCCCTTACATCAAGGGCATATTGATTTAATCCAAAGAGCAAAACGTCAATGCGATGCTGTATGGGTGGTAGTTTCAGGTTATAAGGGAGATCGTGGTGAACAGGTGGGACTTACACTACAAAAGAGATTTCGCTATATTCGTGAAGCTTTTCGAGATGATGAGTTGACCTATGTTTGTAAACTTGACGAAAGCAATATTCCACGCTATCCGATGGGCTGGCAGGAGTGGTTGGATCAGATGTTACAGGCCATTTCCTATGACCAGACTAGTGAGGAGCTTATCTTTTTTGTAGGAGAGTCCGAATACCAACAAGAATTGTCAGAACGTGGTTTTGAGACTGTTCTACAGGAAAGAAAATTTGGAATTTCGGCTACCATGATTCGAGAAAACCCAAGTAGATATTGGAAATATATCGCTCAACCCTTCCGCCGTCAGTTTACGAAAAAAGTGTTGATTATGGGAAGTGCTAGTAATGGTAAAACAACTCTAGCCAAGGATTTAGCTCGCTTCTATGATGCGCCAGTCAGTCTGGAATATGCTCGTGAGTATCAGATAAAAAATAATGTCCGAGATGATGAGCTTACTCCAAAAGACTATTATTACCTTCTATTGGGGCAATATGACCAAACTTCCAAGTTAATCGATAGCAATGCCAATCGAGGCTTGGTCATTGCAGACACCAACTCATTGGTAACCAAGGGCTACTACGATTACTACATGGAAACTGAAGAGCAGGGGGACTTGTCCGTAGAAACATTTGATAATCTATTCGTTTCCATCTTAGCCAAGGAAAAGTGGGATTTAATCCTCTTTGTGCAACCTGTTGGCTCTTATGTTAATGATGGTTTTCGAGACATGACCATGGCAGAAGACCATATCCGTCATAGTTTTTCTCAGCATTTGGATATGATGAGGGAGCAATATCTGGCTACTATCCCTCATGTTTATCTAGCTGATGACTATCTAGGAAATTATGAAGCAGCAAAAGTAGCTATCGATGCCATTTACCAAGCAGATTAGGAGAAGAAAATGAAAAAAATAACTGAAAAAATCACTCGATTTATCGCAAACTTTAAAAATGTTCACGCAGAAGCTCGTAAAATTGGTTTTGCAGGAGTAATGAGTTTGCTTTGGAAAGACCTCTTTGTGGGACGCAGTCTTTTCCAGTGGCTCTATTTGATTGCTTTATCAAGTGTCCCTCTTATTCTGGAGTTTACACAAAACACGGAAAGTCATGATTGGGTTGGTCTTTTGGCCTCTTGGACAGGGATTGTCTGCGTTATCTTGGTAGCTGAAGGTCGGGCAAGTAACTACCTTTTTGGTGCTATTAACTCTGCTATCTACTTGGTATTAGCCATGGATGCCACTTTCTATGGTGAAGTATTGACCACAGTTTATTTCTTTGTGATGCAGCCTATTGGTCTTTATACTTGGTTATCTAATCGGATCAATGAGCAAGGAAAACCAGAGGAGTCTCACTTTGAAGCTAAGAAACTTGGCCTGATTGATTGGCTCAAATATTTGGCTTTGACAGCCATCATCTGGATTGGTATGGGCTTTGCCTACCAAAGTATCCATAGCGCTCGTCCTTTCCGTGACAGTGTTACGGATGCAACCAATGGTGTTGGTCAGCTCTTGATGACACGTCTTTACCGTGAGCAATGGATTTTCTGGATTGCAACCAATCTCTTTAGTATTTACCTCTGGTGGGGTGAAAATATCCATATCCAAGGTATGTACTGGGTTTATACCATCAATAGTTTAGTCGGTTGGTACCAATGGACAAAAGCTGTCAAGGAGGGATAAGATGACTGAAAGGATAATCCCGGCTGGAATGACAGAAAGAGAATATTTTGAGATTCATGCGACTGAGAAGGAATTTTTAGACTGGTACTGCAAACAGGATCTTCCTCAGTATGAAAAACCGAGCGTGACGGTGGATATGGTAGCTTATTGCTTTGTGGAAGGGAAAATCAAACTCTTGCTGATTCGTCGCAAGGCCCATCCTTATCAAAACTGTTTGGCTTTGGTCGGTGGTTTTATGGATAAGAGTGAAGATGCAAGGCATGCTTGCCAGCGTGAGGTGCGAGAGGAGGTTAACCTCGACCTTCCTTTGGAAAAAATCGAACAGTTGATGACAGTGTCTACCCCAGGTCGTGATCCGCGGGGCTGGACGGTTACTATCGCCCACTTGGTGTATCTACCTAGTCGAGCACTCGAACTCGTTCAAGCTGGAGATGATGCTAAGGATGTAGTTTTTGTCGATGTTGATTTTCAGACGGGCAAGTGCTTCCTAGAGGGACTAGAGTTGGAGGAGCACGCCTTCGCCTTTGACCATTATGCCATTATCCAAGAGTCTATTAAACGAATCCAAGGGCGTCTTGACTGGAATCCGACCTTCCTCTATCTGCTAGAGGAGGAGTTCACTGTCTATGAAGGGACCGAATTAGTCAATCTCATCAACCCAGGACGACCAATCGTCAGCAATAACTTTCTCGTAAAATACGGTGAGTATGTAGAAGAAGTTGGGCTCAAACGAGTGCCTAAAAAGAAACCAAGAAAAACCTATCGATTGAAATAAAAAGCTTTGGGACAGAAATCGATAGACCAAGTCTCGATTTCCTAGTCTCAGTCCTGAGAAGTTTCAACAAATCCGATGGCTAGTTGAAGCTTGAGAATAGAGAAAATAAAGTTTGCGTCACAAGCCAAGTCAGCTATCGTGTCAAAGGTTTATTATTCATAAAAAAGCGAGGTCGGGATTCTTCCCGGCCTCTTTTTGTTGTTATTTTTTGTTTAAGGATGTTTATCTTTTTTAGGATTACTCATAAAACGAATGAATAAATCTTTGTATTTATATTTTAAATAATGTTCGTGTAAGTACATTAGAGCCACATAAACAATCATGAAGATTGTGGTTAAGTAGAACAAATCAAATGTTGTTTGAGCGTAATGAGTAGCAACTCCATAAGAAGAGAATGCACCAATAATCAACCAAGGAAGATATGTGTAATATTTGCTTGACATAGGCCTACACCTCCAATATCCTATTTCAATTTTATTATAGTCCTTTAAGAAAAAAATGCAAGCGATTACACTTTAAAATATAGCACTTTATCAGGAAGAACTTTTGTGTTTTTTTTAAATTATTTACGAATAAAAGATATAGGAGGAGTAAGAAAACAAATGTACTAAAAAATAATTCTAAAAAATTTTAGATAAATAGTTGACAGATTTAAAAACAAATATTACAATAATGTTACAAAAATATTTCTTAACATTTCAAAAATGTTACAAAGGAGCATAAAATGAAAAATAAAACTTCTATCAAATTAATGGCCGCAACTGTACTTGCTTCAACATTGTTATTGGGGGCTTGTGGTAATAAGAAAGAAAACACCACAAGTGATAGTTCTAGCAAGACAACACAAGCATCTTCTAGTTCTAAGGCCAGTTCTTCAAGTCAAGAGAACAAGACTCAGAAATCCTCAAGTTCAACTTCATCAGAAAAAGCTAAATCATCATCTTCTGATCAGTCAACGACTACTGCTAATCAATCGCAAGCAACACCAGCACCAGAAACAAAACAAAATCAAGAACCTTCTGCTAAGCAAACCCCTTCTCAAGCTCCATCCAATCAACAAGGAACACAAGAAAAACAGAATCAGTCAGCTTATGATCCAGCAACTGATCGCAAACTTCAAGACAAGCAGGCAGAACATAACAAACGTTATAAAGGTGTCTTGACTATGGTGGACAAAGATTTTTCAGCTGCAGCTGGGAATTGGAAGGGTGCGAATGGTGAAACTATCACTGTCTCATCAGGCGGTCAATTTACAGTAGAATCTGCTGATGGCAAGAAAGAAAACTACTCTATTCAAAGCTATTCTTATACCCTTGATGATGGGAAATACAATGCTGAAGTAGGTGGTGGAAAAGTCATCCAAATTACAACAGGTGCAGATGGTACTGTTTCAAGTGTTACTTTGATTAAGCCATAGACTTCAGTACTGAAATAATTTGTTTAAAAATAGTTTAGTTGATGAGTACCTACAGCATTTGAAGTTGATAAGACGTCATAAATGAACTCCAGAGATGAGACTAACTTTGAAGTATATCTAATCATGTCTACCTGAACTAACCGTTTTTCACTTAGTTTCTTTTAGAGAAAGTGGTATAATGAAAAAATCAAAGGGAAACGAGTGATGAATCAATGTCAGATAAATTAATTTTACCTCAAAATACACGACTCATGGGATTGTTCCTTGGCTTTATCGGTGGTTCTTTGGATGTGTTCTGTCATATCCAGTACCATAGTTTGGTGGCAACACAGACAGGGAACATTCTCCTACTGATATCAGATTGGCACGATTCACATGTCACCAATACCATGTTGAGATTCTGTTCTATTATATTCTTTTCCCTAGGCTTTCTTTTCGCCTTGTACATGAAAGAATATCGCAAAACAGCCTATTGGCGGGTTAAGATGCTACTTCCCTTATTTATCGGTACCCTTGTTCTTCCCTTCTTTTCCCGCTTTCCTCTATTAGAAGTTCCTTTTATTGCTTTTGGAACTGGAATGATGATGCTAACATTTACGGGTAGTTTGATTGAAGATCATCCCTATGTCATTTTTATGACCTCTGGAAATTACCGAAAGATGTTGACTGCTTTGTATCGTATCGTTAGAGGAGAAGGAGATGTTCAAGAATATCGTCGTCAAGCCTTGAACTATGGCATTGTTGTAGGCAGTTTCGTAGTGGGCGCTATTAGCTTGGCTGTATCTATGCATTTTTTCCATGAATGGTCTATTTGGATTGTCAGCTTCAATTTGTTTGTGATCATGTCCTACTATATTGCTAGAGTGAAGCAGCTAGATTTGCAAGATGAAAATATATAAAAAAGGGCAAATCTCAATTTGAGATTTGCCCTTTTTTATACGTTTATGCTTTATCTAATTGCAATAGGGCCTCTATCTCTGCAAGTGTGCTTGCTTGTGAGATAGCTCCACGGAGTTT
Source organism: Streptococcus sp. SK140 (assembly GCF_000259525.1). Lineage (NCBI taxonomy): Bacteria > Bacillati > Bacillota > Bacilli > Lactobacillales > Streptococcaceae > Streptococcus > Streptococcus sp. SK140. The sequence goes on from NZ_AJML01000037.1 coordinate 20,011, forward strand.
AGCTGCACCAGATGTTCCACGGAGGTAGTGAGGAGCGAGTCCACGGAATTCACGGACCGCAACCTTTTCTCCCTTGAGGTTGATTAAGCGTTTCAAATGCTCGTAGGCGATGTTCATCTTATCTTCAAAGGTTAAATCAGGAAGGATTTCTCCAGTTTCAAAGTAGTGATTGATTTGATTGAAGAGGTAAGGATTCCCCATAGCTGCGCGTCCAATCATAACGGCATCAGCACCGACTTCTTCGATGCGTTGTTTGGCTTCTTGGACAGTGCGAATGTCACCGTTAGCGATAAATGGAATTTTTGTCAGAGCTTGTGCAACCTTGTGAAGGGTCTCCAAATCTGCGTGACCAGTGTACATTTGTTCACGAGTACGACCGTGCATAGCAAGTGCAGAGACACCTGCAGCCTCAGCGGCGAGAGCATTTTCCACAGCTAGAGATGGATCAGACCAGCCCGTACGCATTTTGACAGTAAGTGGGATATCAAGGACAGATTGGACCTTGTTAATGATAGAGTAGATCTTGTCTGGATCCTTGAGCCACATAGCGCCAGCTTCGTTTTTGACGATTTTGTTAACTGGACAGCCCATGTTGATATCAACGATATCGGTCTTGGTGTTTTCTTGGATGAATTCTGCTGCGCGTGCTAGGCTGTCTTCATCACTACCAAATAGTTGGATAGAGACTGGGTTTTCTCCTTCATCGATATGAAGCATGTGAAGAGTCTTTTCGTTGTTGTATTGGATTCCCTTGTCAGAGACCATTTCCATGACAACGAGTCCAGCTCCAAGTTCTTTTGCGATAGTACGGAAGGCGGAGTTGGTCACGCCGGCCATAGGTGCTAAAACGGTACGATTGGGAATCTCAACATTGCCAATCATAAAAGGTGTATTAAGATTTGTCATGAATGAGTTCCTCCAGGTCGTTTTCATCAAAATTATAAGTAGTTTGGCAGAATTGACAAGTGATTTCTGCCCCGTGGTCTTCGTCCTTCATTTGCTGCAAGTCTGAGCTTGGAAGACTAGAAAGAGCCTTCATAAAGCGTTCTTTGCTACAGTCACATTGGAAACGAATCTCTTCTTCAGACAAGCGTTTGTATGGTTCGTCACCATAGATGGCTTTAAGAAGAGATTCGATATGGTCTTCACTCTCGAGAAGGGTTGAAATGGCAGGCATTTCTTGGATGCGTTTTTCAAAACGAGCAATCTCTTCTTCCTTGGCTCCTGGTAAGACTTGGACAAGGAAACCGCCTGCGACTTTGACCTTGTCTTCTTCGTCCAAAAGGACATTTAGACCAACTGCTGACGGCGTTTGTTGGCTTTCAGTCAGATAAAAGGCAAGGTCTTCTCCGATTTCCCCAGAGATGAGGGGAGTCATAGAGTTATAAGGATTCCCAGTACCATAGTCTGTGATAACGAGGAATTGACCATTTCCAACAAAAGGTCCGACTAGAACTTCACCAGTTGCAGTCTTTTTGATGTCAACACCAGGATTTTGAACGTAACCTTTGACATTCCCCTTGGTATCTGCGACAGTGATAATGGCACCGAGTGAGCTAGAACCTAGCACTTTTACTGTTAGTTTGGTATTTCCTTTTTCATTGGCTGCGAGAATCTGGCTGGCAATAAGGGTGCGACCAAGTGCTACAGTTGAGCTAGCTTGGGTTTGATGTTTTTCTTGAGCAGTGCGGACGGTTTCAGTGCTATCAAGAACATAAGCACGAAAAGCCCCGCTTTCTGATATAGTTTTAATAATTTTATCCATAGCTATTATTTTAGCATAAAAATGCCCAAAGGGGGAGTGGGGTGTCTACTATCGTTTTAAAGTGATTTATTTACATCAGTGAAATTATGAAGAAAGAACTAAAATAAGCTAAAATCAACTTCCAAAAAATGGTAAACAGTTGAAAATAGAGGGAATAAAGTGGTAAAATGGGAACAAGAAAAAATAGTAATTGTTTGTGGGAAAATTGACGGAAATTTACAGAAAAGAAATCGATCATGGATAGAAAGAAACCATTATATATTTTTTTAGGGCAAACGGTCCTGTATTTTATTGTTTTACTGGGTTTGCTTTATTTCTTTAGTTATCTTGGTCAAGGTCAGGGTGGCTTTATCTACAATGAATTTTAACTTTAAGGAGAAAACGAACTGTGTCTAATAAACCGATAAAAGATATGATTGAAGCGATTGAGTACTTCGCCCAAACTCAGCCTAGCTTTCCAGTCTATAATGTTCTTGGTGAGGAACGTACCTATGGTGATTTGAAGGCTGATTCGGATAGTTTGGCTGCAACCATCGATCAACTAGATTTACCTGAAAAATCTCCTGTAGTCGTTTTTGGTGGTCAGGAGTATGAGATGTTAGTTACCTTTGTAGCTCTGACTAAGTCAGGTCATGCCTACATTCCAATTGACAGTCATTCGGCCTTGGAGCGAGTTTCAGCTATTTTAGAAGTGGCAGAGCCAAGTTTGATTATTGCCATCTCAGACTTTCCATTAGAGCAGGTCTCTACACCAATGATGAATCTAGCTCAGGTTCATGAAACCTTTGCTCAAGGGAATAGCTATGAGATGACGCATCCGGTCAAGGGGGATGATAACTACTACATCATCTTTACTTCAGGGACAACTGGAAAACCAAAAGGGGTGCAAATTTCGCATGATAATTTGCTCAGCTTTACCAACTGGATGATTACGGACAAGGAATTTGCGACGCCAGAGCGTCCACAAATGTTGGCGCAACCGCCCTATTCTTTTGACTTGTCTGTCATGTATTGGGCACCGACCTTGGCTCTTGGAGGAACGCTTTTTGCCCTCCCATCAGCCATTACTCAAGACTTCAAACAACTCTTTGCAACTATCTTTTCTCTTCCGATTGCTATTTGGACTTCGACACCATCTTTTGCAGATATGGCCATGTTATCTGAAGATTTCAATGCTGAAAAGATGCCAGGGATCACTCATTTCTACTTTGATGGGGAAGAGTTGACCGTGAAAACCGCTCAGAAATTGCGCGAGCGTTTCCCGAATGCACGCATTATCAATGCTTACGGTCCAACGGAAGCAACAGTTGCTTTGTCAGCAGTCGCTATTACAGATGAGATGTTGGCAACCCTGAAACGTTTACCAATTGGCTACACCAAAGAAGATTCTCCAACCTTTATCATTGATGAGGAAGGGAATAAATTGCCAAACGGAGAGCAAGGGGAGATCATCGTATCTGGTCCAGCTGTTTCAAAAGGCTACATGAACAATTCTGAAAAAACAGCTGAAGCCTTCTTCGAATTTGAAGGTCTGCCAGCCTATCATACGGGAGATGTCGGAACAATGACAGATGAAGGTCTCCTTCTCTATGGTGGACGGATGGACTTCCAGATCAAGTTTAACGGTTACCGCATTGAGCTAGAGGATGTTTCTCAAAACTTGAACAAATCCAAGTACGTTGAATCTGCTGTTGCAGTTCCACGTTACAACAAAGACCACAAGGTTCAAAACCTCTTGGCCTATGTTATCTTAAAAGATGGTGTCAAAGAACAATTTGAGCGCGACATCGATATCACGAAAGCGATCAAGGAAGACTTGGAAGATATTATGATGTCTTACATGATGCCGTCTAAGTTCCTTTACAGAAAGGAATTGCCACTAACTCCAAATGGCAAGATTGACATTAAAGGCTTAATCAATGAGGTAAATAATAGATGATGGAGCTTCTCAAACAGCTTCCTCATATTAAGCCCTATGGAAATCTACAGTACTTTGTCTACGTGATTACCGCTACCTTGCCCATCTTTATCGGTCTTTTTTTCAAAAAACGTTTTGGCTGGTATGAAATATTGGTTAGTCTCTTCTTTATAGTCACTATGTTGACGGGAGGCAAGACCAATCAATTAGCTGCCTTAGGAATCTATCTAATTTGGCAAATGGTACTGGTTCTTTTTTACAAGCAGTATCGAAAAGTCCGAGACGGCAAATGGATTTTCTATCTCGTTAGTCTGTTGTCGTTACTTCCCATCATCTTTGTCAAGGTGCAGCCTGCTATCAATGGAACGCAGTCTTTGCTTGGATTTTTGGGAATTTCTTATTTGACATTTCGTTCGGTAGGAATCATCATCGAACTTCGAGATGGAGTCATTAAGGATTTGAAGATGTGGGAGTATTTGCGTTTTCTTCTCTTTATGCCGACATTTTCAAGTGGTCCTATTGATCGTTTCAAACGTTTTAATGAAAATTATAAGACGATACCAGAGCGCGATGAGTTGCTAGATATGCTAGCTGAGTCAGTTCGATATATCATGTGGGGATTTCTGTATAAATTTATCCTAGCTCATATTTTAGGCGAGATTTTATTACCACCGCTAAAGAATTTAGCTTTACAAACAGGTGGCGTCTTTAACTATTATGTAGTGGCCATCATGTACACATTTGGTTTGGAGCTCTTCTTTGACTTTGCAGGTTACTCTATGTTTGCTCTAGCTATTTCAAATCTGATGGGGATTCGTAGTCCGATCAACTTCAACAAACCCTTTTTATCAAGGGATTTGAAGGAGTTTTGGAATCGCTGGCACATGAGTTTATCCTTCTGGTTCCGTGATTTTGTCTTTATGCGCATGGTCATGGTGATGACGAGAAAGAAGCTCTTTAAGAATCGAAATGTGACCTCAAGTGTCGCCTATATCCTGAACATGCTCCTTATGGGGTTCTGGCATGGGATAACTTGGTTTTACATCGCCTACGGACTCTTTCATGGAGTGGGCTTAGTCATTAATGATGCCTGGGTTCGAAAGAAAAAAACGCTCAATAAAGAACGTAAGAAAGCAGGGCGACCTCCCTTGCCTGAGAATCGCTGGGCTCAGTTGCTTGGCATGGTGATAACCTTCCATGTCGTGATGGTTTCATTCTTAATCTTTTCTGGATTTTTGAATGATTTATGGTTTAAAAAATAAAAGGAATTAAAAAATGGATATCAAATCAGAAGTTATTGAAATTATTGATGAATTATTTATGGAAGATGTATCTGACATGATGGATGAGGATCTTTTTGACGCAGGTGTCTTGGATAGTATGGGAACAGTTGAATTGATCGTGGAAATCGAAAATCGCTTTGATATTCGTGTCCCAGTTACAGAATTTGGTCGTGACGACTGGAATACAGCTAATAAAATCGTAGCAGGGATTACGGAGTTAAAGAATGCTTAAACGCCTGTGGTTAATCTTCGGGCCCATTCTTATTGCAGGTTTATTGGTTCTTCTACTCATTTTTTTCTACCCTAGTAGTAAGAGTCATAATCTAATGGAGGAAAAATACTCTGCAGCCTCTATAAGTGCAGAAAGTTTCAAAGAGAGAAGACAAAAAGTGAGAGCTCTCACGGATCCTAATATACGTTTTATACCCTTTTTGGGTTCGAGTGAATGGATTCGTTTTGATAGTATGCATCCAGCAGTACTAGCTGAAAAGTATAATCGCCCCTATCGTCCTTATTTTATGGGGCAGGCAGGAGCAGCTTCTCTTAGTCAATACTTTGGGCTGCAACAAATCACATCTGAGCTTGAAAACAAACAAGCGGTATTTGTAATCTCTCCACAGTGGTTTACAAAAGAGGATCATGACCCAACTATTTTTCAAACCTATTTTAACAATGATCAGTTGACTGCCTTTTTAGAGAATCAATCTGGGGATGCAGCCTCTCAATATGCGGCTAATAGACTCTTAAAGCAAAATCCAAGAGTTCCGATGAAGAGGATTGTTGAGAAGCTGGCTAAGAATGAACAATTGTCAGATTTTGATCAAACGGTGGTTAATCTCTCTGCTGAGTTCAATGAAAGACAAGCTGCCCTTTTTGGTCAGTTCTCCATTCGGGGCCGATTAAAGTATAAAGATCATATTGAAAAATATTTGAGCAGTCTCCCAGAGCATTTTTCGTATGAAGAATTGGAAAATATTGCACGTAAGGATGCAGAAGAAAATACGACCAATAATGATTTGGGGATGGATAACCACTTTTACAATACTCAACTAAAGAAAGATTTAAAAAAGTGGGAAGGGTATCAAAAAAATTACAACTTTCTCCAGTCAAGTGAGTACAATGATTTGCAGTTAGTGCTCGATCAATTTGCTAAATCTAAGGTGAATGTGCTCTTTGTCTTTCAACCTGTCAATAAAAAATGGATGAATTATACAGGCTTGAGTGAGGAGATGTATAAACACGCAATTGAAAAAATTCGTTACCAGTTGGAGAGTCAAGGCTTTACCAATATCGCTGACTTTTCAAAAAACGGTGGAGATCCCTACTTTGTTAAGGACACGATTCATATCGGTTGGTTAGGCTGGTTAGCATTTGATAAGGTTGTAAATCCCTTTTTGAGCAATCCAACAACAGCGCCTAATTACCAAATGAATGATCGTTTCTTTAGTCAAGATTGGGCAACCTATGATGGAAATATCCAAGATTTTCAATAATATAGAAAAAGAGTTTGAACTTTTTGTTCAGACTTTTTTTATGAAATGTTGGATAGGTTACCTTCAAAAAGGTTAAAAGTTTTAAAATGATGCTAAATAGCGTATAATGGTAGAAGAAAGAAGAGAAAGGGATTTCAATATGAATAAACGTTTTTTGTTGCCTGTGCTATCGACAGCCCTATTAGCTCCAGCCTTTTTAGCTGGACAAGTCTATGCTGAAGAAAATACTAGTTCTTCAGAAGCTACAGAAGTTGTGAGCACTACAGAAGCACCAGTAGTGACAGCGACTCCTGAGGTTGTTACAAGTCCGGCAACGCCAGTTGAAGAGGCTGCACCTCAAAAAGAAGAAGCAGATACTGTTATCTTGCACACTAATGACGTGCATGGTCGTATTGTAGAAGAAAAAGGAGTAATTGGAGATGCCAAACTCGCAACGGTTATTGAGAAGGAGCGAGAAAAGGGCAACCAAACGACTCTAGTAGTAGATGCAGGCGATGCCTTCCAAGGTCTGCCAATTTCAAACTCTACAAAGGGTGAAGCACGTGCCAAAATCTTAAACGAGATGGGCTATGATGCTATGGCTGTAGGAAATCATGAGTTCGACTTTGGACTTGATGAAGTTAAAAAATACAAAGAAATTTTGAACTTCCCATTGCTCAGCTCAAACACTTATGTCAATGGTGCTCGTTTATTTGAAGCAGCAACAATTGTTGATAAGAACAAGGATGTTGCAGGTGATGAGTTTGTCGTCATCGGTGTGACAACACCTGAAACAGCTACTAAGACCCACCCTAAAAATGTTAAAGGCGTAACCTTTACAGAACCTATTGCAGAGGTTAACAAGGTTATCGAAGAAATTCAAGCTAAAGCCTTGGCAGAAGGCAAAGACTACAAACACTATGTTGTTCTCGCTCACTTGGGAGTTGATACAACAACACCAGTAGAATGGCGCGGTTCTACTCTTGCAGAAGCACTTTCAAAAAATCCTCTTTTGAAAGGTAAGCGTGTCACTGTTATTGATGGTCACTCTCATACAGTAGAATCGACTACTTATGGTGACAATGTAACATACAACCAGACAGGAAGCTATCTCCATAACGTTGGTAAAATCACTTACAAATCTCGCCAATTATTGGGGAATCCTTCACTCATTGCAGCTGCAGATGCTAAGAAATTGGAAGCTAATCCAAAAATTGAAAAACTTGTCAAGGACATCAAACAAAAGTATGACGCTGAAAATGCTATAGAAGTTGTTTCAAATAGTCCAGTTGAATTGAACGGTGACCGTGAAAATGTCCGTGTCCGTGAAACTAACCTTGGAAATGTTGTCGCAGATTCTCTCTATCAATACGGTCAAACAGGCTTTAGTCATCCGACGGATATCGCTGTGACCAATGGTGGTGGCTTGCGTGAAACGATTGCCAAAGATAAGCCAATTACAAAAGGAAATGTCATTGCGGTTCTACCATTTGGGAACACAATTTCACAAATTCAAGTAACTGGTCAGCAAGTTTTTGACATGTTTGAAAAATCACTTGGATCTATTTTGCAGGTTGATAAGGCAGGAAAAACTGTCTTGGATGAAAATGGTCAACCATTGCTAGAACCAAGTGGCGGATTCTTACAGATTTCAGGAGCCAAGGTCTACTACGATACAAATCTAGCTGCAGGCAAACGTGTCTTGGCTATTCAAGTTAAGAATGGTGCGACTGGTCTTTATGAAAAACTAGATTTGGAAAAAGTTTACTACCTAGCAACCAATGACTTCCTTGCAGCAGGTGGTGACGGTTATACTATGCTTGGTGGTGCCAGAGAAGAAGGTCCTTCAATGGATGCCGCCTTTGAAGATTACCTTAAAACAGCTGATTTGACTCAGTATGAAAAGGTAAATCCAAACTCACGCACGATTTCTGTGGATTCAAAAACATTTAAACTGCCAGAAGATCAAGGTAAAGAGCAAGATCCAGCTAAACCAGGAAAAGATTCAGAAACAGATCCAGCAAAAACTCCTACTCAACCAGGAAAAAATCAGGAAACAACTCCGGCTAATTCAGGAAATGATGCAACTAAGCCAGGAAAAGTTCAAAAGACAACTCCAGCTAAATCGGAGCAAGATTCAGCAACAAAAACAACTCCATCAGGAAAAAATCAGGGAACAACTCCTGCTCAAACATCTACTGTAAAAGTTGATTATAAGGTTGCAGATCAGTTTGCTAACAAGACAGTAGTTTCAGAAAAATTACTTCCAAATACAGGTAGTGAGCAATCTATTTTCATGATGCTATTGGGTATGATTCTTGGAGCGACAGCCCTCTGGACTAGTCGTAAACAAGAAAAATAATTCTACAAGATGAAAACATCTCAGGTGTTTTCATCTTTTTTCTTGACTCCTTGCTTGGATGTGATATACTTAACTAGTAAAGGAATGGCGCGATACTCAATAAAAATCAAAGAGCAAACTAGGAAGCGAGACGCAGGCTGTACTTGAGTACGCCAAGACGAAGCTGACGTGGTTTGAATTTGATTTTTGAAGAGTATGAAAACCTTGTATTTATAGAAATTCCGTTCTGAGAAAGGAGCAAATCATGAGACAGTTGGCAAAAGATATCGATCAATTTTTAAATGAGATTATCCTAAAAGCTGAAAACCAGCATGAAATTCTCATTGGTCATTGTACCAGTGATGTAGCCTTGACCAATACCCAGGAGCATATTCTCATGCTTTTATCAGAGGAGTCGCTCACCAACTCTGAGTTGGCGCGTCGTCTCAATGTCAGTCAAGCTGCCGTTACAAAGGCTATCAAATCCCTGGTTAAGGAGGGAATGTTAGAAACGTCTAAGGATCCTAAGGATGCTCGCGTTGTCTTCTATCAATTGACAGACTTGGCTCGACCTATTGCTGAGGAACACCACCATCATCATGAACATACCCTCTCGACTTATGAGCAGGTTGCCACTCAGTTCACACCAAACGAACAAAAAATTATCCAGCGGTTTTTAACTGCTTTAGTAGGAGAAATCAAGTAATGAGATACATCACAGTAGAGGATTTGTCCTTCTATTATGACAAGGAACCTGTGCTTGAGCATATCAATTACAGTGTTGATAGTGGGGAATTTGTCACACTGACAGGAGAAAATGGAGCGGCAAAGACTACTCTTATCAAAGCTAGTCTAGGTATTTTACAACCACGAATTGGGAAAGTAACCATCTCAAAGACAAATATTCATGGGAAAAAGCTAAGAATTGCCTATCTTCCTCAACAGATTGCAAGTTTTAATGCAGGCTTTCCAAGTACCGTTTATGAATTTGTCAAATCAGGTCGCTACCCAAGAAAGGGCTGGTTCCGTCGTTTGAATGCTCACGACGAAGAACACATCAAGGCTAGTTTAAACTCAGTTGGCATGTGGGAACATCGGGATAAACGGATTGGCTCTCTCTCTGGTGGGCAAAAGCAAAGAGCGGTCATTGCACGTATGTTTGCTTCAGATCCAGATATCTTTATCTTGGATGAGCCGACAACAGGGATGGATGCAGGTACCAAGAATGAATTTTATGAGCTCATGCACCACAGTGCCCACCACCATGGCAAGGCTGTTTTGATGATTACTCACGATCCTGAAGAAGTCAAGGATTACGCAGATCGCAATATCCACCTTGTCCGTGACCAAGATTCCCCATGGCGTTGTTTCAATGTCCATGAAAATGACCAGGAGGTGGAGCATGCTTAATCTATTGTCTTATGATTTTATGCAGCGAGCCTTTTTGGCCGTTATTGCCATGAGTCTCTTTTCGCCAGTCCTTGGGACCTTCCTCATCTTGCGTCGTCAGAGCCTTATGAGTGATACTCTGAGTCACGTTTCGCTTTCAGGGGTTGCCTTTGGTTTGGTTTTGGGGATTTCTCCAACCATCTCAACCATTGCCATTGTCTTGATTGCCGCGGTCTTTCTTGAATATCTCCGTACGGTTTACAAGAGCTTTATGGAGATTGGGACAGCTATTCTCATGTCTACAGGACTTGCAGTTTCACTCATTGTTATGAGTAAGGGTAAGAGCTCGAGTTCTATGAGTTTGGACCAATACCTGTTTGGTTCTATTGTGACCATCAGTCAAGAGCAGGTAATTGGGCTCTTTGTCATTGCAGCGGTTGTTTTAATTCTGACCTTCCTCTTTTTGAGACCCATGTACATCTTAACGTTTGACGAGGATACAGCTTTTGTAGATGGCCTTCCAGTGCGTACTATGTCTATCCTCTTTAACATGGTGACGGGTGTGGCTATTGCTCTTATGATTCCAGCTGCAGGAGCACTCTTGGTATCGACCATCATGGTCCTACCAGCTAGTATCGCTTTGCGTTTAGGGAAGAACTTTAGTTCGGTGATGATTCTTGCCAGCGTTATTGGTTTTCTAGGTATGGTGGCGGGACTTTATATCTCCTACTATGCAGAGACACCACCGAGTGCAAGTATTACCATTATCTTTGTAGTTGTCTTTTTGTTAGTCAGCTTACTCAAACGTTTTATCAAATAGGAGAAGAAAATGAAAAAACTAGGCCTACTTTTGGCAAGTCTTGTGACGGTATTCTTAGTGGCTTGTTCCAATCAAAAACAGGCAGATGGAAAATTAAATATCGTCACAACATTCTACCCTGTTTACGAATTTACCAAACAAGTAGCAGGCGATACAGCCAATGTCGAGCTCTTGATTGGGGCAGGGACAGAACCACATGATTATGAACCATCGCCTAAGGCAGTTGCTAAAATCCAAGACGCCGACGCCTTTGTGTATGAAAATGAGAACATGGAAACTTGGGTTCCCAAGCTTTTAGATTCACTAGATGCCAAAAAAGTAAAAACAATCAAGGCTACTGGAGATATGTTGCTTCTTCCAGGTAGTGAAGAAGAGGAAGACCATGACCACGGCGAAGGGGGTCATCATCACGAGTATGACCCTCATGTATGGTTGTCTCCTGCGCGTGCAATCAAACTTGTAGAGCACATCCGTGATAGTCTTTCAGCTGACTATCCAGATAAGAAGGCGACTTTTGAGCAAAATGCAGCAGCCTATATCGAAAAATTGCAAGCCTTGGATAAAGCCTATACTGAAGGACTTTCTAGTGCTAAACAAAAGAGTTTTGTGACTCAACACGCTGCCTTTCGTTATCTTGCCTTAGACTACGGACTCACTCAAGTCTCTATCTCTGGGCTTTCGCCAGATGCGGAGCCTTCAGCAAGCCGCTTGGCAGAATTGACCGAGTACATCAAGAAGAATAAGATTTCTTATATCTACTTTGAAGAAAATGCCTCACAAGCTCTAGCTAATACTCTTTCAAAAGAAACAGGAGTTAAGTTAGATGTTCTGAATCCTCTGGAAAGCTTGACCGAAGAGGACATGAAGGCCGGTGAGAACTATATCTCTGTCATGGAGAAAAATCTCAAAGCCCTCAAGCAAACAACTGACCAGGCAGGGGCAGAAATTGAACCAGAAAAAGCCGAGGAAACTAAAACCGTTCAAAATGGTTACTTTGAGGATGCTGATGTCAAGGATCGTACCTTGAGTGACTATGCTGGTAACTGGCAGTCAGTCTATCCTTTCCTTGAAGATGGTACTCTAGACCAAGTCTTTGACTACAAGGCTAAGTTGACTGGTAAGATGACTAAGGATGAATATAAATCCTACTATCAAAAAGGCTATCAAACGGATGTATCTAAGATTAATATCACGGATAACACTATGGAATTCATCCAAGGTGATCAAAGTAAGAAATATACCTACAAGTATGTCGGCAAGAAAATCTTGACCTATAAGAAAGGGAATCGAGGAGTTCGTTATCTCTTTGAAGCGACAGATGCAGACGCTGGACAATTTAAGTATGTTCAATTCAGCGACCACAATATCGCACCAGTCAAGGCAGAGCATTTCCATATCTTCTTTGGAGGCACTAGCCAGGAAGCCCTCTTTGAAGAAATGGATAACTGGCCAACCTACTATCCAGATGGCTTATCTGGTCAAGAAATCGCCCAAGAAATGCTGGCTCATTAAGATACGATTCACATGATAAAAGCGAACAGGAAAGTTTTCTGGTTATCAGAATCCTCTCTTGTCCGCTTTTTTGAGTTTTGTCAGTTAAAGAGCTTTTGCACTTCTTTTTGTACTTATGGCCTTATTGAATACCAAGTTTTCATTACTTGTCAAAGCCTTGTAAAGCCTTTTCACGTTCTTCTACTTGTCCCTTGGCATCGAGTTTATTACCACCGTAAACTGCTGTTTCCCATGATCCATACATTGGATTTGGGAAGATGATGAATTTTTCACCGAATTCTTTTTGCAATTCTTCAAGCTGTTTATCACGGTCAGATTCAGAAGTCTTAGAAAAATCTGCAAAGTCTACAAGGTTATCACCAAATAGTAACACAAGATTTGTCTTTTCTTGAACCGCTTGTCGACGACCTTCTTTGGATTTTACACCACTTTCTAGGAACATGAGGTGATCACGTCCTTGTACAGGAATACCTTCGCTTTCTAGATTTTTAATGGTAGCATCTACTTGGTCGACTGAACGGTCAGAAATATAGTAGATTTGGACACCGTTTTGATCGGCAAACTGAAGAAAATCTTTAGCACCTGGGACGGCTTTTGCTGCAGCTTTTTGGACCCAAACATCCCAATTTTCAGGTGTGAATACTGTTCCATCTTTGACATTTTGAACTTGATAAGGACTGTTATCTAGGACCGTTTCGTCCAAGTCCAAAACAATCGAATAAGGCTTGTCTGATTCTGTTTTCAGTAATTCCTTTAGACGATCTGTAGCAACATTATAACCTTGTAGATACAAGGCTTTTGTTTCGGCCGCTTTTTGATACCAGAGAGTTGACATGGTATTTTCTCTAGACCGTAGTTGGTCGTAAGTCATTGTAATCTGATTGTCAGATGAGTTATTAGCGGATGTTTGTGTTTCTGTGGATTTTGTGGCGCAGCTGGTCAATAAGATGACAGATGCAAGTGCAGAAACGATTGTAACAGTGGTTTTAGCTGTTTTCATAAAATGTCTCCTGTCTATTAATTTCAATAACAGTATAGCATGAGGGAATAGTTAAGGCAAGCGTTTTCCTAAATATGGACTTGATTTTCCAAAGAAAGATGTAGATAATTAACGGATTAGAGGAAGAGAAAAATATTTTAAAACCTTGAAAAATCTAGCTAAATAGGGTATAATATAAATAATCATTTGTCGTAGGTTTTGTCTGAAATATTGTCCGGACAAGGCTCACAGCAGTTAAATCTCCTGAAAAAGTCGGATTTAGCTGCTCTTTTTGTGCTTTTTTTCAAGTTTTTTGACCTTTGTAACAAAGATTTAAAGATTCTGAAAATTAGTCAAGGGGGATAAGTTGATAGGGTTTTTAGAACCATCTAACGATAATTACTAGCTTAGATCACTAAGCTTGGAACTTTATTTAAAAAGGAGAATCATCTTGGCAGGACATGACGTTCAATACGGGAAACATCGTACCCGTCGTAGTTTTTCAAGAATCAAAGAAGTTCTTGACTTACCAAATTTGATTGAAATTCAAACTGATTCATTCAAAGATTTCCTAGACCATGGTCTGAAGGAAGTGTTTGAAGATGTATTGCCAATTTCAAACTTCACAGACACAATGGAGTTGGAATTTGTTGGCTACGAAATCAAAGAACCTAAATATACGCTTGAAGAGGCTCGTATCCACGATGCTAGCTACTCAGCACCTATCTTTGTAACCTTCCGCTTGATTAACAAAGAAACTGGCGAAATCAAGACACAGGAAGTTTTCTTTGGTGATTTCCCAATCATGACTGAGATGGGAACCTTTATCATCAACGGTGGTGAACGTATCATCGTATCACAGTTGGTGCGTTCTCCAGGTGTTTACTTTAATGACAAGGTAGACAAAAATGGTAAAGTGGGTTACGGTTCAACTGTTATCCCTAACCGTGGAGCTTGGTTGGAACTTGAAAGCGACTCAAAAGACATCGCCTATACTCGTATCGACCGTACTCGTAAGATTCCATTTACGACCTTGGTTCGTGCGCTTGGTTTCTCAGGCGATGATGAAATCTTTGATATCTTTGGTGACAGCGATCTTGTTCGTAACACTGTTGAAAAAGATATTCACAAGAACCCAATGGACTCTCGTACAGACGAAGCTTTGAAGGAAATCTACGAACGCCTTCGTCCAGGTGAGCCTAAGACTGCTGAAAGCTCACGTAGCTTGCTTGTAGCTCGTTTCTTTGACCCACGTCGTTATGACTTGGCTGCAGTTGGTCGTTACAAGATCAATAAAAAACTCAATGTTAAAACACGTTTGCTTAACCAAACCATTGCTGAGCCATTGGTAGACCCTGAAACAGGTGAAATCTTGGTAGAAGCTGGAACAATCATGACTCGTAGCGTGATTGAGAGCATTGAAAGCCATTTGGATGGTGATTTGAACAAGATTGTCTACATTCCAAATGATGCGGCTGTAGTAACAGAGCCAGTTGTTCTTCAAAAGTTCAAGGTTGTAGCACCAACTGATCCAGATCGTGTTGTAACAATCATCGGTAATGCAAATCCAGATGATAAAGTTCGCACTATCACACCAGCAGACATCCTTGCTGAAATGAGCTATTTCCTCAACTTGGCTGAAGGTATCGGTCGT
>NZ_AJML01000038.1:0-52597 GCF_000259525.1 Streptococcus sp. SK140
GCCATTGAACCTGAGTCTTTTAGGTAATACCAAGAGCCATTATCATATAACCAATCAGCTGAAATCATAGCTCCTGATGATTTAAAGGCATACCAGCTACCACCTTGGTATAGCCATGTTTGATTAAACATAACCCCTTCATCATCCATAAAGTACCATGTTCCCTGATCATTGATCCAAGCATCTTTAACTAGTTGACCTTGTTTTTGATAGTACCAGGTTTCACCGTGATTATTTTTTACCTTTAGCCAGCTTTCTGCTTTTACAATCGGATAAAGTTCTCGGAAAGCTCCCTCACCCTTATAGGAATGACTGATAGAACCTGGTTTTACAAGTTTCATACCACCATATTCGTCTGCCCAAGCATAGACTTTTTGACCATTGACAGTTTCTGGTAAGGTAGCAGTGTAAGTCTTGGTTTGATAGTCCCATTTGGTATCAAGATAGGTGTATTGATCATTTGATTCTTTAATATGGTAGTAGCCTCTCTTTCCACCGTCATGATATACATCATCAACCACTTTAGTGGACCAGGTCTTTACTTCATTTCCGCTCTTGGCCTCTACCTTGATATCTCCTCTATAGCCATATGGAACATAGAAATTCAGATAACGTCCTTCTTCACCAATATTGGATCTATCCACTTCTTGAGCTAGGAAATTGACAGTCTGGTCTTGACCATCTAAAGTAACTTTCCACTCGATTTTCTCAGTTGTTGGCAAATCCAATGCTTTGATATCTATGTCATGTCCATTGTCAAATCGAAGAATTTTGCCATCTTGATATTGAACACCACCCTTAATACGCCATACCTCTTGTAGTTCAAAAGCTTTGGCAGATTGAGGGAGAGCCAGCATAGCTAAACCTGCTAAAGACAAACTAAATAGTGTGATTTTTTGTGATATTTTCATTTTATGAACTCCTTATTTTTTGAATAAAACAAATTGACTGTTTTCTGGATAAACTGATACATGTTGCTCTTCGTGAATTTGTGATGCAGCTTGAAGGACTAGAGGATAAGAGTATTGATACAGTTCCTCTAAAGTGATTTTTCCGTTAGTATTCGTGTCTGCCATAGGCGAAATAATTCTATTTTGAAGTGGATCCCAACCTGTACCCATTGCCCAGTATCTGGTGGCAAGACTACCTACTCCGACTAAACTATACGATTCTTCACCCATACAAGAGGCACATAGTACGAGGAATTTAGTATCAAGCATTTCGCCATTCTTGCTTGCTATATCTCCTGTTGAAAATCCTGCCAAAAATGCTTGTTCATCAAATCTTTTTTCAGACTTGGAGGCAACCTTTTTGTTTGGCTTATCTGCATCTATAATTGTTCCTGAATAGCAACAATCCAACATAACAACAAACTTACCTTTGTATTGTTTTAGTATAGATGCCAATTCCCAACCTGAAAATGATGTTTTACCGCTACCAATGGATATCGTCCCATCTTCTCCTCCATGACAGGTAAAGTAAAGATAGTTCACATCACTTTCGCGAGAAGATTCAAACAGTTCTTGCATTTTTGCAATAATCTCGGACTTGGTTCTATCTGGAAAACGAACAACTTCACTAAAGTTTTGGTTACTAAATACCTTTTCCATAGCATTAACATCTTCGATAGGTACTGCTCTCGTTGATGTTTCACCAAGAACTAAAGCCCGACGATTGATATTTTGATTTTCCCCACTATTAGCAAAGAAATAGGTATCATCTCCGATATTGTGCCAACCAACTTGCATATCACCACTACTAGATAAGTAATATTGTTTACCTTCGATAGTCTGTAGACCTGTTTGCATGACACCACTAGTATTTAAATAATACCAGCTACCAGAAACCCAACACCATCCAGTTTTCATAGCACCACTATCATCTAGATAATACCAGTTTCCAGATTCATTAATCCAGTCTGTCTTCATCCAACCTTCACTATCAAAATAGTACCAGGTGCCACCTATTTTTTCCCATCCATTTTTAGTATATGAACCATCAGAATGCTTATACCACCAACGGCTATCAGATTTTATCCAATTTCCACTTGACTTACTATAAGTCGTTTGAGAGGAGGATTCTTGAGCAGAAACTTGATTATTTGCTGGCAAGGAGGCTGCTAAGCTTAGTAAAGCAACTGTTGACAATAAAATTTTTTTCATAATATTATTGTCCTTTCATTTTTAATTTTGTATAATAATATCAAAAATGAAAAAAAGTGTTTTATTTTTTGCAAAAATGGAAGAGGATGAATATGGAAAATTTTGGAGCAGTTTTAAAGGATATTCGTATTTCAAAAAACTTTCGTCTTAAAGATTTATCATGTAATGAAATTAGTGAATCAACTATTTCTCGTTTCGAAAATGGTGTTACAAAATTATCCATTAACCATTTTTATATTCTGTTAAATCGTCTTGGAATATCATTTTCAGAATTTGAAGAATTGGTTCATTGTTATTATTCCAAAAAAGAATGTCTTTTTGATGAATTAGAACATGCTGTAGAGTCTTCAGATATATTTTTACTTCAAGAATTAGTGGAGAAAATAGAGTTAAAAGAAAAGCATGAAAAAAGCATATGCAATTATCACATAAAATTGATTGCTGAGCAACAGATCAACCGTCTTGCAAGCCTTCCTTATAATTCATCTAAATGCAATGAATTAATAAAATATCTTCTTTCTGTAGATACTTGGATGGAGTATGAACTTAAGATTTTCTATAATTCGGTGTTTTTTATGAATACAAAGACCATAAGCTTACTATATAGAATAGTAATCAAGAAAACACGACATTTTTTAAAAACGGATACCGGAACACATAAAGTAATTCCTCTATATTTATTTAACTTAGAAATGTTATTAAAAAATAATTTGTTAGATAGCGCTCAATTTTTTATAGATGATTTAGAAAATTTACTTACTAGACAAAGATATTATTTTGAAAAGAATTATTTGCTCTTTCTAAGAGGTATTTATCTTATAAAAACTAATCAAATAGAGTTAGGTAAAAAAGAATGTTCTAAAGCTATGAGAATATTTAAGGAATATAATGATAGTGACACAATAAATAAATTAAACCAGAGATTTAAGCTCGATCTAACAATTTAATTGTTAAATGATATCGTTTAGAGATATAATTCCTAAAAAATTAGACAAATAATTTATCCATAAGATTTGGTTCTGCATTTCAATGAGCTAAGTCTTTTTTTAATACATTTGTCATTATATAGGTTTTTGTTGATTATTTTTTGTTTTTATTCAGAGGAATAGTAACGATTCTTCCCTTTTTTAACGCTCTCTGTTCCATAACGATCAATTCACCTTGTCACATACCTTAGCCAGAAATATCCATACCAAATCTTTTTGAAAGCTGATTAAAGCTTTGTGCTTGTTTTCTTAATTCATAGAACTAAACTTTAACCTCATTTGTCAATTCCATAATAAAAATAAGGACATTCCAATAAAGGAAGTCCTTTTTAACACTACTATAAACAAAGACATTTTCATGATCCATTTTATTCTATAATCATTGACCAAAATATAATTTTTGGTCAAAATTTGGTCAAAATTTGGTCAAAAAAACAAAAAATACTAATTTATTTTTAAAAATGAATTTGTGATGATTGCCTTTAAATAAACACTTTGAATTTTCTTTGTCTTTCTTTACATTACAAAAAATGCCCCCTGCAGGAATCGAACCTGCAACTACTCCTTAGGAGGGAGTTGTTATATCCATTGAACTAAGGGAGCTAGAGAAAAACTCTGCCGAATGAGCAGAGTTTTTTGGTCGAATTAACGACGGATTTCTTTGATACGAGCTGCTTTACCTTGAAGAGCACGCAAATAGTACAATTTCGCACGACGTACTTTACCGTAACGAACAACTTCGATTTTTTCAACACGTGGAGTGTGGATTGGGAAGATACGTTCAACACCTACACCGTTAGAGATTTTACGAACTGTGTAGTTTTCTGAGATGCCAGCACCTTTACGTGCAATAACGACACCTTCAAAGATCTGAACACGTTCACGGTTACCTTCGACAACTTTCGCGTGTACACGAACAGTGTCACCAGGACGGAATGATGGGATATCAGTACGAAGTTGACCTTCTGTCAAGCTTTGGATTAATGGATTCATTTTATTCTCCTATCTTTGTCAATCTTGAGGAAACTTCCTCAGCGGATAAACTGTATTTTTGTGCGTCCATTACACACAAGATACAGTTTACCAAATTTCCTAGAAAAAGTAAAGAAATTTACAGTAAAATTCCTAAAAAAATAGCAAGCAAACCACCTAAGTAGGTCAAGAGAAAATAACTGTAAAAGACCTTCTTATCAGCCAAGAGTTTTTGGAGTTCATCATTCAAGGTTGAAAAAGTGGTTAGACCTCCACAAAATCCTGTGGCAAGGATAAGATAGACTTCTTTAGACTCCACATGATTGTAAAATAAGCCAATCAAAAAACAGCCTAGTAGATTAGCTATGAGAGTTCCTAGTGGCAGTACTGAACCCTGATTATAACGTGAAAGGAAATAACGAACAAGCGCTCCAACGCCACAAGCAAGTGCTAAATACATGATTACCATTTCTTCCTCCCTAAACAATAAGCCAATAAAAGCCCTCCACCAATGCTCAGAACTAGATAAATTATCAGACTTGGATAAGAACCTGTATCCAGCAATTTTACGGCATCTAACACGAGGCTAGAAAAAGTGGTCAAACCGCCACAAAAGCCAGTACCAAGTGCTAAAATCAGACCCTTACTGCTCCCCTTATAAACCAAATAACCTTTGACTAGATAGACTAAACAGAAAATTCCTAGATAGTTGACGACTAGTGTTCCCCATGGAAAAGCTGGACTGGTTGGCAACCATTTGGAAATCAAATAACGGACAAGACCTCCTAGCATGGCAGCTAGAAAGATTCCTAGTGGGTAAAATTGTTCTTTTTTCATTTGATGTTTTTATCCTGATAATCGCGCGAACGTTTGAGAATGTCTGAAAAAGTCTCAACGATTGTCTCTTCGTATTTTTTATTGCTTACGTGATTTCTGACTTTTTCAAAGATAACTTCTTCTCTTTTAATATCTAGAATAGCTTTTCCTGAAGCTTTTTTATAAGCCACTACACCCTCAACTAGATGCATTCTTTCTTCTAAGAGTTTTACAATTTGGTCATCAATTTGATCGATTTCTTGTCTAATAATATCTAAATCCATAGAGTCTCCTTTTATATTTGAATGATTTTAGCAAAAATCTTCTAGATGGAATGGTACATTTTTAGGAACAACTAACAAAAACTGCACTGACAACTTTCATCAGTGCAACTTCATGCTTATCCTACTTTAGCAGCCAATTCTTCTGCAAATTGTTCCAAGCGTTCGATATCTTCTTCTTCTGCAGAGAGATCCACTTTGACGCACTCTGATCCCTTTTCAGCTCCTGTTGCCACAAATACACGATCAAAGTCATCAACAGCTTTACAGAACTCATCGTAGAAAGTATCGCCTGATCCTACCACACCGTAGATCTTGCCACTCAAATTAAGATCTGCTAGGTCTTCGTAGAAGTCCATCATCTCATCTGGTAACTCTCCATCACCATATGTGTAGGTCGCAACGATTGCGATATCTGCTTCAAGAAAGTCAGATGCGTCAACAGTTGTACATTCATCAACATCTACCTCTAAGCCCAACTCACGCAATTTATCTGCTACAATATCTGCAATTTCTTCGGTATTACCGGTCATACTGGCAAATACAATTTTTGCTAATGCCATATCGTCCTCCTCAATTTATCTTCCTCCATTATATCACATCTTTTTCATTTTAAAAATAAAAACTCTTGTGCTACAATGAAATAAGAAAGAATTGAGGTTACTTATGGAAATTTGCCATCAAATTTTAGAAAAAATTAAAGCATACGATACCATTATCATTCACCGTCATATGAAACCAGACCCTGATGCCTTGGGAAGTCAGGTCGGACTAAAGGCTCTCTTGGAACATCACTTCCCAGAAAAGACCATCAAAGTAGTTGGCTATGATGAACCAACACTAACATGGCTTGCAAAGATGGATCAGGTTGCAGATAGTGACTACCACGGTGCTCTTGCAATTATCTGTGATACAGCCAATACAGCTCGTATTGATGATAAGCGTTACCAACAGGCTGAAACTGTTATCAAGATTGATCACCATCCAAATGATGAAGTTTATGGGGACTTGGTCTGGGTAGACACCAACTCTAGTAGTGCTAGTGAGATGATTGCCCTCTTTGCAGAAGAAACAAAGCTTGAGCTTTCGGATTATGCTGCTAAACTATTGTGTGCGGGTATTATTGGTGATACAGGTCGCTTCTTATATCCTTCTACTTCTAGTCGTACTCTTCGTATCGCAAGCCATCTACGCGAACATAATTTTGACTATACAGAATTAACTCGTAAGATGGACACGATTAGTTTCAAAATTGCCAAACTCCAAGGTTATGTCTATGATCACCTAGAAGTTGATGAAAACGGTGTTGCGCGTGTCATTCTGACTCAAGAAATTCTAAAAACATATCAAGTAACAGACGCAGAAACAGCAGCCATTGTTGGTGCTCCAGGTCGTATTGATACTGTTAACCTTTGGGGAATATTTGTGGAACAAGCAGATGGCCACTATCGCGTTCGACTTCGCAGTAAATTCGTTCCAATCAATGGTGTTGCAAAAGAACATGATGGTGGAGGTCACCCACTTGCAAGTGGTGCTAACTCCTATAGCCTAGAGGAAAATGAAGTCATCTACCAAAAATTAAAAAACTTACTGAAAAAATAGATAAAAAGCTTGCCAAACTTAGCATAATCTGTTAGACTAGTATGGTAACAATCTATGGCTCGCAAAGAGACCATGGCAGAAAGGAAATATTGCAAAATGAAAAAAGATATCCATCCAGAATATCGCCCAGTTGTCTTCATGGACACAACTACTGGTTACCAATTCCTTAGCGGTTCAACAAAACGCTCTAACGAAACTGTTGAGTTCGAAGGCGAAACTTACCCATTGATCCGTGTGGAAATTTCATCAGACTCACACCCATTCTACACTGGACGTCAAAAGTTCACTCAAGCAGATGGACGCGTGGATCGTTTCAACAAAAAGTACGGTCTCAAATAATCATAAAAAGAACAGCTCTAGCTGTTCTTTTTTTGTTTCTTCAAATCAGGAGTCAACGACTACTGCTGTTCCACTACAAGTGACCATCAGCATACCATTTTCAGCACCTAAAGTTTCATAGTCCATTTTTATACCTATAATAGCATTTGCTCCACGTTCACTTGCACGCTCCATCATTTCTGCTATAGCTTCTTCTCTTGCTTGAGTCAATTCACCTTCATAACTACTCGCTCGACCTCCAAAAACATTACGGAAGCCAGCAGCCATATCTTTGAACATATTAACTCCAGCAACTACTTCACCAAAGACAATTCCTTTGTAGGCTAGGATTTTTTTCCCTTCAATTCCCGTAGTTGAAATAATCATCTTCCTTTCCTCCTAACTTCTTTTATATAATTGTAAACCCTTTCACTAACTCTGTCAAGAAATACTATAAGGGGCTCAATACTTGAAAGGAAACTCTTCTCACCATCCTTGTTTGCTATCCATTTAGTGCCAATTGTACTGATAAATGTTTGAATGTATCCTTTGCGAACCCTAGCTTGGGATATATTTTTCAACCTCACCTATTTTACCAACTTGTTGAATTTTCCTCCAAAATGACAAATAGAGGCTGTTGTACCCTGCCCAAAAAATGCCCCCTATACACAAAAAAAAGCCTATCGACCAAGCTAAAAAGCTTGATACAATAGGCTTTTTCTAAATTCATTATTTAACAGCGTCTTTAAGAGCTTTACCAGCTTTGAATGCTGGAACTTTTGATGCTGCGATAGTGATTTCTTTACCAGTTTGTGGGTTACGACCTTTACGTGCTGCACGCTCACGAACTTCGAAATTACCAAAACCGATCAATTGAACTTTTTCACCAGCTGCAAGGTAATCAGCTACTGCTGCAAATACAGCATCAACTGCTGCTGCTGAGTCTTTCTTTGTCAATTCTGTAGCTTCTGCTACTTTAGCGATCAAATCTTGTTTGTTTGCCATGTTAATAATTCCTCCAAATAATTTCTAATTAACAATTACAATCATATCCTAAATTCTCTTGTAGGTCAAGTCAAAAACGCTATTTCTTGCTATTTTCTTTATTTTTTTAGAGCTCATATCTGATCAAAATAGCCCAAGCATTTTCACCTGTATGGGTCTGAATAATCGACCCTGTTTCTAAGACAGAGATTGGTTTTTCTACGAATGGTTGTAGGATTTCTTTCATCTCTTCTGCCCAATCTCTAGTTCCAGAATAGGAAATACCAATTTCGGCAACAGAACGTTCTGACAATTTTGAAACTAGTTCATCCAACCATTTCTTAAAGGTCTTAGCTCCACGTCCTTTAACAATTGGTTGCAATTCGTCATCCTTCATCTCCATAACTACACGGATATTTAATAGAGAGCTTAGAAGACCTGTCACACGGCCAATACGTCCACCTTTAACAAGATTTTCCAAGGTAGAAACACCGATGTAGAGTTCTGTGTTCTTCTTCACCTCTTCAACATGAGCCACAATTGTTTCTATGTCTTGCCCTTCTTGAGCCAATTTAGCTGCTTCAACCACTTGAAATTTCAGGGCTTGGTCTGTAAAAGAACTATCTACTACAGTTACTTTAGCAGTCGATAGGCTGGCACCCTGACGAGCTGCTTCGACAGTTCCTGATAAGGCATGAGACATATGAATAGCTAAAATTTGACTACCGTCTTTACTCAACTCATCAAAGATTTCAGCAAAGAGTCCAACAGGAGGTTGACTTGTTTTAGGCAGATTTTTACTCCCTTGCATCAAGCGAAGAAATTCCCCTTCTTCAAGATCAGCATCCGAATAAAGAACACTATCAATCATTACAGAGAGCGGAACGACGGTAATATTTAATTCTTTGACCACTTCTGGTTCAATGGTAACAGAAGAATCTGTTACGATTTTTACTTGTGTCATAATTCAAATCTTTCTATGTTTCACTTTTTAAGTGAATTTTTCAATTTAACTATAACAATTATATCAAAAAATAACTAAAAATTCATACTGTATCTATTCATTTTTATGTTGGAATTTATAAATTTTTAATTATATAAAAATAGTCGCCTGCTAAGACGACTATTTTAGTATCATAATAAACGTTCATACAAATCTTGCATCTGTATGTCATCGGGAACCAACTTGAGATAGTGTTGAATCTGCTCTTTTGCTTCTTCAAATTTTCCAAGCTCGCGTAGTAGATGAATGTATTGTTCTAAAAACTCTGGGTTTTCCTTGAGTTCTGGAACCAACACCTGATAAGATTCATAGGCAGAATCCAAATCTTCAGTTTCTTGGTAACTCCGTGCAATCATCCACTTAGTTAAGAGATTTTCTGGCTCATAAACTTCTAGGTCTAAAATATCCTCATACCGTTCTTGCTCCTGATACAGGGTTGCTAGTCGCAAGAGGATTTCCTCTTGGTCCTCTGCATCTTCTTGAGCTTGAAGAAGATAAGATTCCGCCTGCTCAGGTTGATGCAATTCGTAAGATAATTGTGAAGCCAGGAGTAGCAAACGTGTTTCGAAAGGATTTTTTTCCAAACCTTGTTGAGCTATCTGTAAAGCTTGCTCAGTTTGATGTTCCTTATGTAGAGCCTGGCTATAGCCATATTCATAACCTTCAAAATCTGGAGAAATAGTATCTAACTGTTTAAAATATAAAACTGCCTTTTGATATTCCTCTTGGTCAAAGTAGAGACTCGCTAATTCAAAAGCAGTTTGATCTTCATACTCTAACTCTAAAGCTTTTTCTAAAAACTCTATGGCTGATTCAAACTTTCCAAGTCGAGCATAGGCAGTTCCAATCCGCTGATAAGTCGAAATCCCTGTCTGCTCATATATGTCACGGTTATCCAGTTGAGCATAGCCTTTAATCGCTTCTAAATCGTTTCCTAGTTCACTATCTAGCTCTGCTAACCCGAACGTCAGTAGCGGATCATCAGAGTAATGAAGAGCTTCTAAGAGCTTCTCTCGAGCGACATCCGTCAAGCCTTCCATTTGATAGAAATCAGCCTTTAAAACAAGCGCAGATACATAAGAATCGCTATTGGGTTGAATTTCTTCTAGATAGGCAAACGCTTCTTCAATTTGTCCGTCTTCGCTTGCGATACTAGCTAGATTGAGATTTACTTCTGGAAATATTGGAGCTAGTTTTTCATAGATTTGACGAGCTTGTGGATAAAAACCAATACCTTCTAGATAATAAGCCAGTTCCAGAAGAAGATCATCCGAGTCTTCTACCAATGCTTTTTGAAAATAATGATCAGCTCTTATTAAATCTTGCTGATCCAAAGCTTCAAGCATTTCTTGACTATTGCTCACCTTCGACCTCCTCTTCTAACTCATACAGACCACTAACTTTTTTATACCATTCAAAAATCGCTGAAATAACAACTTTTGCTGAAGCATAAACAGGAATTCCTAATAGGACTCCCCAAACACCAAACATAGAACCAGAAGTCAACAGAACAAATAGAATCGTGATTGGATGAATATTGAGTTGACTACCTAAAATCAATGGAGATACAAATCGACCTTCAATTGTCTGCTCTACGATAAAAACAATAATAACTTTCAAGAGCATAACTGGTCCAGCAATTAAGCCTAGTACCAGAGCTGGTATCATGGCAAGGAAACTTCCAAGATAAGGGATAAGATTTAAAACCCCAGCAGTAATACCAAGGGTCACCGCATATCTCAAACCAATAATTTTAAAGAAGATGATAAACATAATCGCCACGATAACAGCAACAGTAATTTGTCCTCTAACGTAGTTAGCTAGTTGTTGGTTTACTTCTGATAGAACCTTACCTACTGGTTCTCTCAATTTATTTGGTAAGAATTGAGTGACATGATCTCTTAAACCTTTTCCGTCTCTAAGGAGATAAAAGAGCATAAACGGCATAATAATTAGAGCGACAATGACTTGTGACGTTCCACTAATAAGAGCACTAACCCAGTTCACAGCTTTTGAAGAAATATTACTTGCCCAAGCAGTTGCTTGTGTTGAGAATTGAGCTAGAACCTGTTCCAGTTGAGGTCTAAAGTCATCTGGTAGACGTTTGGTTACAAGATCATCAATAACTCTGTCAGCATCTTCGAGATAATTTGGTACATTTTGCGCAAAAATAACCACTTGACGTTGAAGATTTGGAATCGCAACGGCCAGACCAATAATCAAGAGTATGCCAATAATGACAAAGATAATACTAATGGATAAGACACGATTTATCTTGTACTTCTCCATCAAATCTACCAGTGGATTTAACAAATAAAAAAGCAATCCTGATAAAATAACAGGCAACATGACCACTGATAAAAAATCAACGACAGGGATAAATAAAAAACTAATCTTACTTAAAATAAAAATATTCAGACCTAGTAATAAGGTTACCAAAAAAACTGTAACAGCCTTATTATCTAAAAACCATTTAAAAAACCAGGATAAATTAAAATGTTTCTCTTTTTGTTCCATATCTACTTCCTTTCCTTTGTCTTTTCATTATACCATTTTTACAAGGAATAAACTGTTTTAAAAGTGTGGAGTAACGATTGAAAACTATAAAAAATCCATCTTGTATTTTACTGATTTCATACTTAGAAGTTTCATACTTTTTTATCTATTTTCTTCAGGTCTCCTAATTTATGATATAATAGAAACATCTTTATTTAGAGGTATAGATATGATTGAAACAATTTATTTTGGAACCTACACACGTCGTTTATCCCAAGGGATTTATCAAGCTGATTTTGATACAGAAACTGGGCAATTATCCAATCTTAAACTCTTTGCTGCTGAACCAAGTCCTACCTATCTTGCATTTGATCAAGAAAATCACCTCTACACTGTCGGTAGCAAAGAGGGACAAGGGGGAATTGCTGCCTATCAAACTGATGGTACTTTACTAAACCATGTTGTAGCTGAAGGTGCACCTCACTGTTATGTGGCTGTCGATGAGAAACGTGGTCTAGTATATGGTGCTAACTATCACAAGGGACAAGTTCTGGTTTATAAACGTAAAGAAGATGGCAGTCTTGAATTAACTGACGTTGTTCAACATAGCGGTCATGGTCCTCATGAAAATCAAGCTTCTCCACATGTACACTTTACAGATTTAACCCCAGACCAATATTTAGTCACATGTGACTTAGGTACTGATGAAGTTACTACCTATGATGTTAATCCAGAAGGTAAGCTAAATAAGCTAGCTACCTACAACTGCAGTCCTGGTGCAGGGGCACGTCACCTTGTTTTTCATAATCACTACAAAATTGCTTATCTCATCTGTGAGCTCAATAGTACGATTGAAGTATTGATTTATGATGGCGTCGGTGCATTTGAAAAAATGCAAGTTGTTTCCACACTCCCAGATGGATTTAATGACTTTAATGGAACTGCAGCTATTCGTCTTTCAAAAGACGGAAAATATCTGTACGCATCAAACCGAGGTCATGATTCTATTGTAGTTTACACTATTCTCGCTGATGGTAGTTTAGAATTATTGGAATTCGTTCCTACAAACGGGAAAACTCCTCGAGACTTTATTATCTCACCTGACCAAGAATTCCTTATCGCTGTTCATCAGGATTCTGATAACGCGACTGTCTTTAAACGCAATTCTGAAACTGGTCGTCTTGCAGAACTTTCCAATGATTTCCACGTTCCCGAAGCGGTTTGCGTCACATTTTAAACATAAAAAATGAACTTGATTCTCAAATCAAGTTCATTTTTTTATAATTTATTTCCGACATTGATTCGGTTAATAGCACGTTGTAATGCAATCTTAGCACGTCGCTCTTGGTCAATCAAGTGTTTGTCTTGTGCTTCTTCGATTTCACGTTCTGCACGAAGTTTGGCACGTTCTGCACGGCTAATATCGATATCACGAGCACGCTCAGCTGAGTCTGCAATAATGGTAATGACATCATTAGCAATCTCAATGATTCCTCCGTTTACTGCTATCCAGTTGACATGAGAATCATCATCAACTCGTTTAACTTTAACTTCATCAACTGCTAATACCGCAATCATATTTTGATGTCGTGGCAAGATCCCCATCTCACCATCCAGAGTTCGAACCGATACAAAGCTGGCATGATGATCATAGACGAGGCCATCTGGTGTCACGATCTGGACAGTTAACTGAGCCATAGATCACCTCTTAAAATCCCATTTTTTCAGCCTTAGCAATAACATCTTCGATTGAACCTACTCCACGGAAGGCATCTTCTGGGAGATGATCGTGTTTTCCGTCAAGAATTTCCTTAAATCCACGAACTGTTTCAGCTACTGGAACATAAGAACCTGGTTGACCAGTAAATTGTTCCGCAACGTTGAAGTTTTGTGAAAGGAAGAACTGGATACGACGGGCACGAGCAACCAAAGTCTTTTCTTCATCAGAAAGTTCATCCATACCAAGGATGGCGATGATATCTTGCAACTCATGGTAACGTTGAAGAACACGTTTAACCTCAGCCGCAACTGCGTAGTGCTCTTCTCCAACAATTTCAGGTGCCAAAGCACGAGAGCTTGAAGCAAGTGGATCAACGGCTGGGTAGATACCCAATTGAACCAATTTACGTTCCAAGTTGGTAGTTGAATCCAAGTGAGCGAAGGCTGTTGCTGGCGCTGGGTCAGTATAGTCATCCGCTGGCACGTAGATAGCCTGGATAGAGGTTACAGAACCTTTCTTAGTTGAAGTGATACGTTCTTGCAATTGACCCATTTCTGTTGCGAGTGTTGGTTGGTAACCAACGGCTGATGGCATACGACCCAAAAGGGCAGATACTTCTGAACCAGCTTGTGTGAAACGGAAAATGTTGTCAATAAAGAGAAGAACGTCTTGACCTTCTACATCACGGAAGTATTCAGCGATTGTCAAACCAGTAAGAGCAACACGCATACGTGCTCCTGGTGGCTCATTCATCTGACCAAATACCATGGCTGTTTTCTCGATAACGCCTGATTCTTTCATTTCCCAGTAGAGGTCATTCCCTTCACGAGTACGTTCCCCAACACCTGTAAATACTGAGATACCACCGTGTTCTTGGGCAATATTGTGAATCAATTCTTGGATCAAGACAGTTTTACCGACTCCGGCACCACCGAAGAGTCCGACTTTACCACCTTTAAGATAAGGGGCAAGAAGGTCGATAACCTTAATCCCTGTTTCGAGGATTTCTGAAGAGGTAGACAACTCATCAAAAGTAGGTGCTTTTTTATGAATTGGCTGGCGTTCTGCGTCTTCTCCAAAAGGAGCTTCCAAGTCAATGGTATCTCCCAAAACGTTGAAGACACGTCCCAAGGTTTCTTTACCTACTGGTACAGAGATTGGACGACCTGTGTCCAATACTTCCATTCCACGAGTCAAACCATCTGTTGATTCCATGGCGATGGTACGAATCATACCATCCCCCAACTCTAAGGCTACTTCAAGGACGATTTTTGTTTTCTTTTCGTCATTTTTGTAGACGACAAGTGCATTGTTAATCTCAGGTAGTTTTTCACCTGCTGCAAACAAAACGTCTACAACGGGTCCTATAACCTGAGCAATTTTACCTGAACTCATCTCCTTCTCCTATTCTATATAAGATACTGTCGGTTCCTAGTTTTGCTAGGTCCTAAGTTCATTGATATGAGCAGGATGGCTTTATTCTAAAGCACTAGCTCCTGCCACGATTTCTGTGATTTCTTGTGTAATCGCCGCCTGTCTGGCACGGTTATACTGGATTGTCAAATCATTAATGACTTTTTTTGCATTATCAGTCGCTGTTTGCATGGCTGTCATACCTGCAGCATTTTCAGCTGTCTTAGCATCAATAATAGCACCATAAATCATACTTTCTGCAAACTGTGGTAGCAATTGATCCAAGATTTCTTCACGACTTGTTTCAAGGTCAAAGGTCAAGCTATAGTTATCATCTGCTTCATTTGGATCCAAGTCCACGATTGGAAGCATCTGTTCTACACGCATTTGACTTGTCAATGTATTCACGTGGTGGTTGTAGCAAACGTAGAGCTCATCGAAAAGTTCGTTTTGATACATTTCAATCGTTTTTGTGATAATCTTACGAACTTCATCAAAACTTGGTTGGCTTGCAAGTCCACGCAATTCATAGATAGGTTGAATACCGCGTGATTTGAAGAAATCGGCTCCCATACCACCAATACAGATGACTTCAAAATCATCACCTGAAGGATGGTATTCTTGCTGAAGTTCCATGACAGCTTTTAAGATTGAAGAATTATATCCTCCAACAAGACCACGGTCAGATGTAATGACGATATAGCCTGTTTTTTTGACGGGGCGACTGATCAACATAGGGTTAGTTGATCCGCCAGCGCCATCTCCGTGAAGGATATCTGTAACCAGTTTACGTACTTTTTGTGCATACACTTGGAAGTTACGAGCTGCTTCTTCAGAACGACCTAACTTAGCTGCAGAAACCATCTGCATCGCGTTAGTAATTTGACTAGTATTTTTTGTTGAGGCGATTTTTGTTTTAATATCATTTAGAGATACTGCCATCTGACACCTCTATTCTTATTGGAAGCTTGATTGATTGAGAAACTCAGTAATCGCAGCATCCAAGACTGCTTCATCTGGCAAGTCTTTTGTTTCACGAATGGTTTCCAAAATCTCAGGATGTTGAGCATCAAAGAACATATGGAACTCTTCTTCGAAACGAACGATATCGTCTACAGGAATTGTATCCAAGAAACCATGTGTTAAAGCATAGAGAATAGTAACTTGTTTCTCAACAGGTAATGGTTTGTGAACAGGTTGTTTCAATACTTCTACAGTACGACGACCACGGTTCAATTTAGCCTGAGTAGCCGCATCCAAGTCAGAACCAAATTTAGTGAAGGCTTCCAACTCACGGTATGAAGCAAGGTCGATACGAAGTGTACCAGCAACTTTCTTCATGGCTTTAATCTGTGCAGAACCACCAACACGCGATACAGAAGAACCCGCATCAATAGCCGGACGGATACCCGCATTAAAGAGTCCATCGCCAAGGAAGATTTGTCCATCTGTAATAGAGATTACGTTTGTAGCGATATAGGCTGAGATATCTCCGGCTTGTGTCTCGATAAACGGAAGGGCTGTGATAGATCCTCCACCCAATTCATCCGAAACTTTAGCTGAACGTTCAAGTAGACGGCTATGAAGGTAGAAGACATCCCCTGGGAAGGCTTCACGACCTGGTGGACGACGGAGCAAGAGAGAAAGTTCACGATAAGCTACCGCTTGTTTAGATAAGTCATCATAAACGATCAAGACGTGCTTACCTTGGTACATAAATTCTTCCGCCATAGCAACCCCTGCATAAGGTGCAAGGAAAAGCAATGGAGAAGGTTGTGAAGCTGACGCTGTCACAACGATTGTGTAATCTAAGGCTCCGTACTGACGAAGTGTTTCTACTTGTGTACGAACTGTTGATTCTTTTTGACCAATCGCTACATAGATACAGATCATATCTTGACCTTTTTGGTTCAAGATTGCATCGATAGCGATGGTTGTTTTCCCTGTTTGACGGTCACCGATAATCAACTCACGTTGACCACGACCGATTGGAACAAGGGCATCAATAGCTTTCAAACCAGTTTGCAATGGTTCTGATACTGATTTACGTTGCATAACCCCAGGAGCTGGTGCTTCAACTGGACGAGTTTTGTTTGTGTCGATTGGACCAAGTCCATCTACTGGACGACCAAGTGGATCCACGACACGTCCAATCAAGCTATCACCAACTGGAACTTCCATGATTTTTCCTGTACGACGAATGGTGTCGCCTTCGCGGATATCTGTAAAGTCTCCAAGGATGATGATACCAACATCTGTTGATTCTAAGTTTTGCGCCATACCATAAGAGCCGTTTTCAAAAATCAACAACTCTCCACTCATGGCATTTTCAAGGCCATGAGCACGCGCAATTCCGTCACCGATGTAGGTTACAACACCAGTTTCAGTCACATCAAAATTGGGTTTGAAATTTTCAATTTGTTGCTTAATTAAAGCGCTGATTTCTTGTGCGTTAATTGCCAAAAGAACACCACTTTCTATTTCAAATTTTCCTTAACAACTTTAAGTTGTTGTTTAATACTAACATCAATTGTCTTGTGATTGGCGATAATAACAAAACCACCGATTAAACTATCGTCGATTTCTTCTTTAATGCTACGCACTTTTAAAGACATCTTTTTCTCTATAATTGGAAGCAAACGTTCTTTTTGTTCATCCGTTAGAGGATGAGCAGACACAATCGTTACTTCAAAACGATTCGTTTCTCTCTCAAGACGGTTTAAACAATCTACAATCACATCATAAAAAAGATTTGAACGATGATTGTACAACAGAACTTGAATGAAGTTTTGTAATAATGGCGATGCAGAATCTTGGAAATAACTGACTGTTTTTTCCTTGTCAGACTCATCAACATCTACCTGAGCCAAAAAAGAAGGCAAGTCTGTTTCTTCAGCGACTTGCTTAATCTGGGTCAAGTCTGAGAAGATAGAATCTTCTTCTCCTTTTTCAATCACCAATTGGACAAAAGGCATGCTGTATTTTTCAATTACCTTTACTGTCTTTTTGTCCATTAAGCTTCTCCTAGCTGATCAATATACTGATCAATGAGTTCTTTATGGGCATGACCGTCAAGGTTTTGTGAGATGATTTTTCCAGCTAGACTAACTGTCAAATCTGCTACCTCACCTTTAACGCTTTGTAAAGCCTCAGCTTTATTTTGCGCAATTTCTTGGTTAGCTTTTTCTTTCAAGCGACCAGCTTCTAGCTTAGCTTCAGCCAGAATATCTGATTTGCTCTTTTCAGCTGTTTCCTTTGCATTCTCGATAATCGTTTTAGCTTCGGTACGGCTACCTGCTAGCTCAGCCTCTCGCTTACTTGCTAGTTCCTCAGCCTTTTTACGAGCTTCCTCAGCACCATCAATATCTGAAGAAATCTTTTCAGCACG
This sequence comes from Streptococcus sp. SK140, assembly GCF_000259525.1. Classification (NCBI taxonomy): domain Bacteria; kingdom Bacillati; phylum Bacillota; class Bacilli; order Lactobacillales; family Streptococcaceae; genus Streptococcus; species Streptococcus sp. SK140. The sequence continues at coordinate 18,142 of NZ_AJML01000038.1, forward strand.
TTGATCCAAAATACTGGTAATATTTCCCCAAGCATATTTCTTAACTAAAAAAATTAATAAAAGGAAGGAACCAGCGATAAGAATAAAGTCACCGATAATGGTACTAATAGTTAAATCCATCTTCTAATCCTCCTCTACTTACTCTTCCTCACCATTTACCTTTTTACCAATGTACATAGAAGACAACATGGTAAATACATACGCTTGAATACATGAAATGAAAATTGAAAAGGCTGTCCATAACATGTTTGCAATAAAGGCAAAAGGATACCAATAAAAGGCATATTGTGACAAGGCTAATAACAATCCTGCCAAGACCTCACCGGCGAAAATATTTCCGTAAATCCGAATCGCCAAGGAGGCAAAATTGGTGAACTCTTCTAAAACGTTCATCGGAGTCATAAAGCCAGGAGTAACAAATGCTCTCAAATATTCTTTAACGCCTCTACGACGAATTCCTTCTACATGGGCGATCAAAGTGATCAATAAGGAGAGGGATAAATCGTATCCAAGGTTGGCTGTTGGGGAAGTCCACAAGTTATAACCGTTTGTTGTTTGTACTTTTGCCATTAAGCCAATATTGTTGGCAACCAAGATAAACAGAAATAGAGAGAACAAGAACAAGGAATAATCCTTGATATATGAATCTCCAATGTTTGGTTTTGTAAAACCAATCACAAAGTCATAAATCATCTCAAGAGCATTCTGTTTGCCCTTTGGACGGATGGCCATTTTACGACTTGCCCAGTAGACAAAGGCAAAAACCATCAAAACAGTTACAAGAGACATGGCAAGCAGGGTCAAATCAAAGGATATTGGTCCAATATTAACGGTTGGATTCAAACTTTCTTCCATGGTTTGACACCTCCATTTCTAAATAGAGTTGTCTATTTGATAACGAATGACATCGCCAAGGTTACAAAGAAAGTTCCTTCGATAAAGGCAATCCCCATGATCATCAAACTACGCAATTGAGGGATGATATCTGGTTGGCGTGCTGCAGATTTGAACAAACCGTTCATCAAAAATCCTTCTGCAAGAGATACACCCATACAGGCAAGACATAGACCGAAAAATGTTAAATTCATGACGAATTCTCCTTTTTTAAATTAAATTTACTTCCCTAGTTTAGTCCTAAAATTTGCTTTTGTCAACTCTTTACTAGCATTGAAAGCGTTTCTAATCATTTATTTCTATTTTTATGATTTTCAAGACAATTATATAGAAAATTTTAATGTCTTTTCAGGTTATTTTTCTTATCTTTCCTATTTTTCTGAAAAGAAAAATCCAAGTTTCAAAACCTGGATTTATCGTTTCTTATTTAAAATAATAGGAATGGTGGCTCTGGCAAGCTAGATTAAAGAGTGCTGCACAATAAGGACAGCTCCCCTTTTCTCTATACTCCTCATAAGTTAGGTTCTTCTTACAGGAACCACATAAGATAGGTTTATCCTCTTTTAGATTTAAAGGATAAGGAGAAAATGTGTGCGACTCTAGTTCATTGTGACACTGATAACAGGCATAGTATTTCTGACACTCATAACACTGGAGCGCTACGATATCTTTATCACTATGGTAATGAACACATCTGCTTTCATTATCTACTAGTAATCCATGAGCTTGAACCATTGACTTTCCTTATCTATGCACGAACTGTGACGCTGGTTCCATCTTCTTTGTAAAGATTGATCAAGCCTTCTTTCAAAGCACGGACCATATCACCTGCTTGTACTGGTTGTGGAACCTTGATGGTTAAAAGTTCCATTGGGTTTGGTGCACGGTCAATTTTATTTCCTTTAGCATCATGAAGGTCTTCGATATAAGTTTCAAAATGACGGAAACCTGGACCGTAAAACTCAACTTGGTCACCTTCGTTGATAACGTTACGTTGGCGAATAGTTGCTGTTTGTGTCGCATCATCATAAGCTACTACTTCAGCAACAAACTTGTATTCTGGAATCTTACGGCGTGCTCCGAATAGTTGTTCGTTTTCGGATGGTGTTCCGTAGTAGAAACCTGTAGCCAATTCACGTTGGGCAACCTTCCACATTTCATCAATCAAGTCTTGTTTAATAGCTTCAAACTTTTCAGGACTTTCAAGGTAGGCATCAACGGCAGCCTTGTAGCAGTTTGTCACTGTTGAAACATAGTGAATAGACTTCATACGACCTTCAATCTTCAAACTATCCACACCATTTTCAATCATATCTGGGATATGGTCAATCATAGACATATCAACAGCTGACATTGAAAATTCTTCAGGAATTTCTCCCTTGAGACTCTTACGTTCTTTACCAAATGGCATATCGTAAAGGTCATATTTCCAACGGCAAGATTGTGAACATCCACCACGGTTGGCGTCACGCATACTCATATGGTTAGAAAGGGTACAACGACCAGAGTAGGAAATACACATAGCTCCATGTACGAAGGCTTCAATTTCTACATCTGTACGTTTGCGAATTTCTGCTAACTCTTCCATAGAAACCTCACGCGCCAAAACGACACGCGTCAATCCAAGTTCTTTCCAGAATTCAAGAGTTTCATAGTTGGTCGCACTAGCTTGTGTTGAAAGGTGGATTTCAAGTCCTGGTGCTTCTGTTGCTGCAATCATGATTAAGGCAGGGTCAGAAACGATAACAGCTGCAATTCCAATATCACGTAACTTACGGAACCATTCTCCGGCACCTTCTTCATTTCCTTCGTGCATAACCATATTAGCAGCCACATAAACTTTAGCGCCATACTTAGCCGCGAACTGAACTCCTTCTTCCATTTGTTCGAAAGTGAAGTTTCCCGCACGACTACGTAGACCATAGGCCTGACCACCAATAAAGACAGCATCTGCTCCGTATTGAACAGCTACTTTTAGTTTTTCTAGTGTTCCTGCAGGTGATAGAACCTCAGGACGTTTCAAAGTTTTTGTCATTTTTTCTCCTATTTGCAATATAAAAGTTTGACACCAATCTTAACTATTTTATAGTAAACAGGATTCAAAATCAAGCCTTGAATGATTGTTTAGACAATTTTAATGTTTAGTTTTCTCTGAAAACGTTATTGAACAGTTTCAACATTCCAAGTAGTCCATCCCTTGAAACGAATGGCGCCCTTTTGATTCGTTTGGTATATCGAATTTCCAAGTTCTTGGTTACTTTCCCCATTTTTTTCTTTGAATTTTTTCTTCTTGTCTACCGAAATGACCGTGATTTTAGGGTGTACATTTTTGAAGATTTCGATATCTGTCTTTTTCTTCGATGCTTGCTGATGAGTTAGCACTACATCTGCTTGGAGTTTCGGATAAGACTTGGTTAAGAACTTCTCCTCTATATTTCCAGTAACTAGAAAGGTTTGATTTAGTAACTTTCCATACATTGTAATTGAATCATTTTTATCCTTATTTTGAGTTTCGATTACTTCCAAACTACTCCCAAAAACAAATAAGCTGTCTCCTTTTTTAATTGAACGTAGGTTGACTTTGCTTTCCTTCAACTTATCTATGAATTCTCTCTGTGATAGAGTTTCTTCAGTTACTAGAATCTCTCTAAGCTGGAAGGCTTTACTGATTTCTAACACATGATCTAACTGCTTAGTATCACTAGTCGTCAGAACCAACTGATCAATCTTGGCCACTCCTCGACTTTTCAGATAAGGAATTAAACTACGTTTGGCATTGCTGGTAATAGCTTTCTCCTGCCAGACTTCTTTCTTTTCAACTGCTAGCTTTTCACCAACATCCAGTAGTATGGTCTTCCCTGTCATGTCTCTTAGGAAAATACTTCGTCCCTGTTCCATATCTAGGACTGTGATTTCATTTTCTAGTGGATGCTTGGTTACTAAAAAGAATGAGATGGCAACTATGACAAGCATAGATATTTTTTTCAAATTCTTTCGATAGTCATAGATGAGAGCTAAAGTAATCAAAAGAAGGATTAAAATCCAAAGACTCGGCTGTCCAAAAACAAGTGGCCTCGTAGATAGCTGAGAAATATAGCGAATGATGTTTTCAAGCCATTCAAAGAGAAAGTTGAACTGGGTGATGGGATATATAAATGACAGACAGAAGATAATCGATAAAAGTGGCAATAGGACCATGTCAAACAAGAATGAAAAGACAAATGTCAAGAGAATGGACCACGGTTGAAATTCTGAAAAATAAAATGATAGAATTGGCAGAATTCCCAAGGAAATAATGCAACTCTCTCTAACCAGACCTTTTATCCCTGCTACTTCCTCACCAGTCATGATCAGGATAAAGGCATAAGCACAGGAAAGAACTCCCCCAGCAGTTAAGAAAAAATTCGGCATGATTAAAAATAGAATAAGAATCGTCAAAGCAAAATTATCCAGTGACTTAAAGCCATGCTGAGCCAATAACTTTTGTAGAAGACTACGAATAACTGAAGCTGAAAATCCTGTCAAGCCTGCATAAAACAAAGAAAAGGGATAAGCTAGCCATTTGAACTTCTCTTGTGTCAAGCCCAATCGCAAGAGTGACTTTTTAAAAGCATCCATGAAAAATCCGACTTGCATTCCAGATAAAGCAAACAGGTGAATAATCCCTAGACTGGAATAAAGTTCGTTCATTTCCTCAAAGTCTGTATCTAAGTGTCCCAATAAAAGACCTGTCATATAGTTACGCATGGGGTCAGGAAAATTCCGTTTAATCCAGACAACTGCTTTTCTTCGCAAACTAGATAGATTTTCTCCGATATCCCAACTGGTAATTTGCTTTAATTCCACAATTTCGGATATGGTTAAGGTCTGATAAATTCCTTGGGTTTTGAGATAGTTTCGATAATCAAAACCCGCAAAATTACTGGCACCTTGAGGACTAGCTAACTTACCTTTTACAACCATTTCATGCAGATCAGACAACTGTTGAAATTTTTCCTTTTCAACTTCTGATTGGAGTTTATAATAAACCTGAAAAAGTCTGCCCTCAGCCTTGCCACGAAAAGATAAGCTATCACCATTTACCTTGATGGTATCCGGTAATATTCGCACTGTATCAACCGTGTCTACAAGATTCCGATTGGCTTCTTCTTGCTGCCATTTTTGAAAAATAAACCAACTCCCAAATATGCTGCAAATCAAGAGGACCTTGGTCACAGTTTTCCATGGAAATTGGAAAAAGAGGCAGACTAGTAAAAAGACAAAGCCCAAAAGTGCTAAGACACTTGCTGAAAAGATTGCATAGTAGAGCCATAGCAAAAGAAAACTGAGATAGATTTTGGGAATGGGAATGCGACTAATCCACTGTAACATACTCTTTTAACTTTTCTATCGTTTTTGCACCAATACCAGAAACCTTTTTGAGTTCATCAACTGACTTGAACTTACCGTTAGACTCACGATGGTCAATAATATCTTGAGCACGTTTAGCACCTAAGCCTTTGACTTGTTTCAGTTCCTCTAAACTGGCTTTATTGAGATTGACTTTCTTATTTTCCTTGCTGTTAGAAGCATTTGATTGTGTTGCTTGACTGGTAGCTTCTTCCTTAGTTGGAACATAGACAAGTGCTTCGTCACTAATTTTCTGAGCAAGATTGATAGATTTACTGTCTGCATTATCTGTCAGTCCACCAGCTTTTTGAACAGCATCATTGATACGACTTCCAACTGGCAAATCATAAATCCCTGGTGTTTTGACAGCCCCTTTGACATCGACAGTAATCAGATCTTGCTCCACCACTTCTTCCTTCTGATTTCCATCTTCCTTTTCATCCGTCGAATCCTTAGAAATAACTGCAACTTCTGTTTGCAAATTACTTTCCTTGGCAGGTGTTTGAGCGACTGGCTTTAGGAGGAAAAATCCACCCAAGACTAAACCCAAAATAGCACAGATAACAATGATTTTATATTCTTTGATTTTCTCAATAAGTTCTTCCATATTTTCTCCTCTCTTAGCTTATTCGTAAGAGAAAGAAAAAACAGCTGAAAAATCTTTTCAACTGCTTACTTATTTGCAAAATAATCTTCCTTGGTTAAAATGTAATGTACACGTGTTACAATTCGTCCTGGTTCTTTATAGTCCATTCTAGCATATGGTTCTTCGTGGGAGAAGTGCATACCTGATTTCTCCATGACTTTTCCTGATGCAGGATTGTCCTTATCATGAAAAGCCGTCAACTTATTCATTCCTACCTTTTCAAAAGCCAGTTCAATTACGGCTCGATTGGCTTCAGTTGTCAAACCTTGATTCCAATATTTTTTATGGATAATATAGCCAATGGCTGCCTTCTTAAGAAGAGTATCGATCTTGTGCAGATCAATGGTTCCGATAAACTCTCCAGTACTTTTTAGTTCAATTCCCCATCGGCCCAAGGGATTGGCTAGATAAAACTGGGCAATATTATTCTTAGTTTCCTCTAAACTTTGATTGGTTTGAAAAGTATAGCGTGTATTTTCTTTATTTGAAGCATACTCAAACATGGCTTCTGCATCATCGAGCGTTACTGGTCTAAGTACTAAGCGTTCAGTTTCGATGATTGGATGCTTAGCTAGTTTGATAAATAGTGATTCCATGATTTCACCTCCCAAAATAGATTGCTAAAAGAATAACATAAAAGAAATAGGTTTACAAGTTTTTCTTGCAATTTAAAGCGGTTTCATATACAATAAAGTCATCACAAAAACTCTGAAGAATGATGTGATACATAAATTGAAACAGCTTAATAGAAAGTGAGTTATCCTATGTTAATTGGAATTCCAAAGGAAATTAAAAATAATGAAAATCGTGTTGCTTTGACACCTGCTGGTGTACAAAGTCTCGTTGGTCGTGGCCACCGTGTCCTTATCGAAACGAATGCTGGACTTGGATCTGGTTTTACTGATGCTGACTATGAAAAGCAAGGAGCTGAGATTGTAGCAACAGCTGCTGAAGCCTGGGCTGCAGAATTGGTTGTTAAAGTCAAGGAACCGCTTGCTAGTGAATATCAATTCTTGCGTGAAGACTTACTTCTCTTCACCTACTTGCACATGGCGGCTGCTCCAGAATTGGCTGATGCTATGCTTGCAGCTAAAACAACGGGTGTTGCTTATGAGACAGTCCGTGATACTCAAGGACAACTTCCTTTATTAGTTCCAATGAGTGAGGTTGCAGGTCGTATGGCTGTCCAAATCGGAGCCCACTTCTTGACGAAACAAGCTGGTGGTTCAGGAGTTCTACTCGGTGGTGTTCCTGGTGTTCCAAAAGGAAAAGTAACCATTATCGGTGGTGGTGTCGTTGGTACACACGCAGCTCGCATTGCGCTAGGTTTGGGAGCTCAAGTAACCATTCTTGATATCAGCGCTAAACGCCTCTCAGTCCTTGAAGACGTCTTTGGTCACCAAATCCAAACCCTTATGTCTAACCCATTTAATATCGAAGCAAGTGTACGTGAAGCAGACGTTGTGATCGGTGCAGTATTGATTCCTGGTGCCAAAGCACCAAAATTGGTAACAGATGACATGGTTCAACAAATGCGTCCTGGTTCTGTCATCGTTGACGTTGCTGTTGACCAAGGTGGCGTTATCGCTACAGCTGACCGTGTAACAACTCACGATGAACCTGTCTATGAAAAACACGGTGTTCTTCACTATGCCGTGGCTAACATTCCTGGAGCAGTTGCTCGCACATCTACGATTGCCCTTACAAATGTGACTCTTCCATATATCGAAGCCTTGGCAGGAAAAGGATTTAAGAAAGCTATTTCTGATGATGCTGGTTTACGAGAAGGAGTTACAACTTATCAAGGTATCCTCACTAGCCAACCAGTTGCCGAAGGTTTGGAACGTGACTTCACTTCAATCAGTGAACTTGTTTAAAATGATTTATAAATTTAAACTACAAAAATAAGAGCAGCTTTTGACTGCTCTTTTTCCTTATTCTGTTTCTTCTTGGTTTTCTTCAGCTTTGACAGGTAGGGGTTCATAGGCTCTGATAATTTGAGCTACAACTGGATGGCGAACCACATCCTTAGCTGAGAAATGAACAAAGTCAATCTGGTGAATATTCTTGAGTTTTTCCTGAGCATCAATCAAACCTGACTTGACATTACGTGGCAGGTCAATCTGACTAATATCCCCATTGACAATCATTTTCGAGTTAAATCCAAGACGGGTCAAGAACATCTTCATCTGCATGATGGTTGTATTTTGCGCTTCATCCAAGATGACAAAGGCATCATCCAAGGTACGCCCACGCATATAGGCCAAAGGTGCAATTTCAATAATTTCACGTTCCATAAGACGGGTTGTTTGATCTTTCCCAAGAATCTGGTACAAGGCGTCATAAACTGGTCGTAAATAAGGATCGACCTTTTCCTTGAGATCACCTGGAAGAAATCCTAAGCTCTCTCCTGCTTCTACTGCTGGACGTGTCAATATGATTCGCTTGACTTGTCCACGCTTGAGGGCTGTTACGGCCAAAGTCACTGCTAAGAAGGTCTTACCTGTTCCTGCCGGCCCAATCCCAAAGGTCACATCGTGTTGCTTGACACTATCCACATAAAGCTTTTGCCCCAAAGTTTTAACACGGATGGGCTTACCTGTATTATCCTTAATAATCTCTTCTTCATAGAGGGCGACAAACTTATCGATTTCATTATTCTTAACCATGGTAATGGCTGTCACCACATCCGGAGTTCCAACAGTCATTCCACGATTAACCAAGACCATTAAGGCTTGGATAACTTGGCGGGCTTCCTCACAAGCATTCTCTGCTCCCAAGACTTGTACAATCTCTGTACGGGCATGGATGATAACACCCAACTCATCCTCCATCAATCGAAGGTGGCGCTCATTGGACCCAAAAAGATGAAATAGGTCATCTGGATGACTCAGTTGAATATCTATTGAATGTTCCTTCAAACAAAGAACCTCTCTAATTCTCTTATTTCGTTTTATCATTTTTGTTTTCTTTTAAGTATGAAATAACTTTCAAAAATCCTATCACTCTGACAATTCGTAATGGTAAACGAAACTTGTCAAAATAAGGAAAATCCTCATAAAAGATAAACTGAATGACTATATTATAGCAAAGAGGCTGAGAAATTACTATCCCCAACCTCATCTAGTAGCCTTAATGTTCTAAATATTCCTGCCAGATACGATCGAAGTCTCCCATATTAAAGGAAAAGCTAGCATGTTCCTCTAAAAAACGACTCACTTGATCGAAATCATCTGTATGTTTCGGAAAGGCGGACTCCTCAAAAGCCAGATCCGCTAAAATTGCTTTGGGACTATTGCTTTTAGGGTTGCGCTCGGTCATCAGCCAAGTATAAAATGATTTTCTCATAAGCCTCCTAAATCAACTCTGTGCCGAACTGATCTTGCTTGATTTTGCCAGCCTTCATCAAACCACCGAGTGCTTTTTTAAATTGACCTTTTGAAATACCGAAAGTAGCCTTGATATCTTCTGGTGATGACTTATCATTCAAGGTCATGAAGCCACCATTGCTTTCCAAATAAGTCAAGATCATCTGCGCATCATTTTCCAACATCTCAAAAGAGCGTGGTTTTAAAGAGAGATTAAGCGTTCGGTCAACCTCACGGAAACCAATGACACGCGCATCTAGCACTTGCCCCAAACGTGGTTCTGCATAGCGCTCACTTGGATGGATAAATCCAAGCATGTTGTTCTCTGGTAAATAGACGAAGGTTCCTGATAATTTGAGACGGTATACAATGGCAGGCCAATTTTGATTCTGCATGTTATTGTAGGCAGGACGTGCCAATCGTTGGAAATCTTCCTGATAAGCTAAGATTCCCCAGATACGGTCCTTCTTGTCCACTTCTAGACGAATATAAAGTCGATCACCTTTCTTTGGCCAGAGTTCTTTAAGTTCAGGGAGAATATCTAGTGACACAACGATTTCCTTGTCTGGTAATCCTGTATCAACAAAAACCCCAAGGTCCTTACGAACCTCTGTTACTGTTCCCCAACCAAATTGTTCCTGAGTTGCAGTCACTTCTGTAGTAGTGAGGCGCAATTTTTGCTTCATATCTGTGTAAGCAAAACCTTTGACCGTATCACCAACTGTATGCTGACCTTCTTCTTTAGCTAGGGCATATGTTTGACCATCCTTTTGAACAAAGTAAAAACGGTCATTTTCATCGATGATGAGTCCAACGATAAAACTTGCAAGATTTGTATTCATATTTCCTTCTTTCGAATAAAACTCAGCCAGCAATGCCAACTGAGTTTTTCTGTTTATTTCTTAGACTTCCAAGATTTCTTTTTCTTTGTTGGCAGTCATTTCGTCGATGTGTTTAACAGCATCGTCTGTTGCTTTTTGAATATCTTTTTCAAGAGTCTTCAATTCGTCTTCAGTGATTTCTTTCGCTTTTTCTTGTTTCTTAGCCTCGTCCATAGCATCACGACGGATATTACGGATAGCAACTTTAGCATTTTCACCCACTTTTTTCACTTCTTTAGCAAGGTCGCGACGAGTTTCTTCTGTAAGAGCTGGGATTACCAAGCGAATAACAGAGCCATCGTTAGCTGGTGTGATACCTAGGTCTGAAGCATTCAAAGCACGTTCGATGTCTTTCAAAGATGATTTGTCAAATGGTGTTACCAACAAGACACGCGCTTCTGGGATTGTGATAGAAGCAATTTGGTTAAGTGGTGTTTCAACACCATAGTACTCAACGTGGATACGGTCAAGCAAGCTAGCATTAGCACGGCCAGCACGAATACTTCCAAACTCACGAGCAAGTGAGTGGTGAGATTGGGTCATTCTCTCTTTTGCTTTTTCTACGATTGCGTTTGCCATAATGATTTCTTATTCCTTTTCTTCGATATTATTTGAAACTGTAGTTCCGATATTTTCACCAAATACAACACGTTTAATATTTCCTGGTTGGTTCATGTTAAAAACTACCAAGTCAATATCATTGTCCATTGAAAGTGTTGAAGCTGTTGAGTCCATGATACGGAGACCTTTATTGATCACGTCACGGTGAGTCAATTCTTCAAATTTAACAGCTGTCTTATCCTTTTTAGGATCAGCATTGTAGACACCATCAACCCCATTTTTAGCCATCAAGATAGCGTCCGCTTCAATCTCAGCTGCACGAAGAGCCGCTGTTGTATCTGTTGAGAAGTATGGCGAACCAATTCCCGCACCAAAGATAACAATGCGTCCTTTTTCAAGATGACGAAGGGCACGACCACGAACGTAAGGTTCTGCTACTTGTTGCATAGCAATGGCTGTTTGAACACGTGTATCCACACCAACTTGTTGCAATGAATCTGCCATTACAAGAGCATTCATGACGGTTCCAAGCATTCCTGTATAATCTGCTTGTACACGATCCATTCCAGCTTCTGCAGCAGGTTCTCCACGCCAGAGATTTCCTCCACCAATAACGAGGGCAATCTCAATACCTAAGTTATGTACTTCTTGAATTTCTTGAGCCATTGCTTGAACTGTTTTGATATCAATTCCGACACCACGTTCGCCAGCAAGGGCCTCACCTGATAACTTAATCAAAATACGTTTATATTTGGGTTCCACCTGACTTCGCTCCTTTATTTTATTCAAACTATTTTATCACATTTTTTGAGATTTTTATAGTCTCATGAGTTATTCTTTGGAAAATTTTAAACGGATAAATAGTTTTCCAAATCAGCCAAAGCACGCTCTGCAATTTTTTCATAACGAGCCTTCTTATCACGAATGCGGTCGCCTTCCAATTCCTTGATAATTCCGAAATTGACGTTCATTGGTTGGAAGTGTTTACTGTCAGCATGGGTGATGTAATGAGCTAGACTTCCAATTGCTGTTGTCTCTGGGAAAATAGCCTCGCTTTCGCCCTTGAAAAGACGAGCTGCGTTAATACCAGCTACTAGACCTGATGCCGCTGACTCAACATATCCTTCCACACCCGTGATTTGACCAGCAAAGAATAGATTTGGCTGTTTCTTAGAACGATAAGTTTGCTCAAGAAGATTTGGTGAATCCATATAAGAATTACGGTGCATAACTCCATAGCGAACAAACTCAGTGTTTTCAAGACCTGGAATCATTTGGAAGACACGCTTTTGTTCTCCCCATTTAAGGTGAGTTTGGAAACCAACAATATTGTAAAGACTACCTGCCGCATTATCCTGACGAAGCTGAACTACAGCGTATGGTGTCTTAAATTCTCCGTCACGAGGACCAGTGTAATCGTCTGGATACTCCAAACCAACTGGTTTCATAGGACCATAGAGCATGGTTTTGATCCCCCGTTTAGCCATGACTTCGATTGGCATGCATCCTTCAAAATATTTTTCTTTTTCAAAAGAATTTAACGGAGCTTCTTCCGCATTGACCAAGGCTTCATGGAAATCCATAAACTCTTGTTTGGTCATAGGAGCATTGAGATAGGCTGCTTCTCCCTTATCATAACGAGATTTGAGATAAACCTTGTTCATATCAATCGTATTAACATCCACAATAGGCGCTGCAGCATCATAAAAATAAAAACCGTCACCGCCATTAAGAGCGTGAATTTTCTCAGCAAGGGCATCACTAGTCAAAGGACCAGTCGCAACAACTGTAATAGCATCCGTTGGCAATTCTGTAATTTCGTCACGAACGACCTCAATCAAGGGATGATTGGCAATCTTTTCAGTAACCATTTGCGAGAAACCATCGCGGTCAACCGCAAGGGCACCACCTGCAGGAACACGGGTTGCTTCAGCAGATTCCAAGATAAGAGAACCTAGGCGACGCATTTCTTCCTTGAGGAGGCCGACAGCATTTGTAAGAGCATCCCCTCGCAAGGAATTAGAACACACTAATTCTGCAAAATTGTCAGTTTTGTGTTGCGGTGTTGACTTGACACCACGCATTTCATAAAGCTTAACTGGAATACCACGCTCTGCAATTTGGTAGGCTGCTTCAGAACCTGCCAAACCAGCACCGATAACATTGATATAAGATTGAGACACGACACTAATACCTCTTTGGGAGTGTGAAGTAAAGATTCACATAAAAAAAGCCAACCGAACTTTTCTCGCTTTCGAGTTTTCAGGCTCAGGCTGAAAAAGTATCCAGGATTTTTCACTCCCACAAATCTTTCTATTTTTTTCTTCTTCTAGTATAACAAAAAAAGGGAAGAAGGAAAACTTCCCTGTTTAGTCATTGGATTGATTGTCTTCCCATTCGTGATAAGCTGCGTATAGCTGGCTTTTATTCCACTGATAAATCTTAGCGACTTCTTTAATGGCTTGATTTTTCTTAACACCTTGTTGAATACGTTCTTGGATTTCTGAGAACAAATCCTCTTCATCCTTATCTTCTACTTCTTGACTAGCACCTTCCACAATCAGAAGACACTCGCCCTTAAGCGGTGTTTGAGAAATATTTTCTAATAATTCAGTAATACTTCCACGTTGGTATTCTTCATAAATCTTAGTCAATTCTCTAACCAGAACCACTGAACGATTACCATAAACTGCTAACATATTTTCCAACGTATCAGACACACGGTGAGGCGATTCATAGAAAATCTGAGTTTCTGGATAAGCTTTTTTTGCTTCGAAAAATTGCTTTTGCTGGCCTGATTTTCGTGGTAAGAAACCATAAAAAATGTGAGGTTGTGGTGCTAAGCCACTGGCAATCAAGGCAGAAATCCCTGCACTAGCTCCTGGAACTGTGACAACTGCGATATCTTCTTCAATGGCAGCCTTGACCAAATCATGCCCCGGGTCAGAAATACTAGGCATCCCTGCATCAGATACTTGGGCAAGATTTTGACCTTGTTTCAACAAACCAATCAAATCAGGAATTTTTTCCTTGGCATTGTGTTCGTGAAAACTGATTTGCTTGGTTGAAATCTCAAAATGCTTGAGCAAAAGTCCCGTATTACGAGTATCTTCTGCCGCGATCCAGTCAACCTCTTTCAAGGTCTGAATAGCGCGAAAAGTCATATCATCTAGATTACCGATTGGCGTTGCGACTAGATAAAGCTTGCCATAGGGAGTTTGTCCCTTAAAACTCTTTTGAATCTGCATACTTACTCCCTAAATAACAACTCATCACAAAACATGCATTCTGCATCTTGCTCCCGACGTTGGCCATAAAAGTCACGGCAAACATGAAAACCGTCCTCATAAATGCGACGGACATTTTCCCTTACATGTTTCGTTTTGGCTGGAGCTGTCTCCTCAACCTCTCCCAAACGTTCTCTCAGTTTATCATTTTCTAAACGAAGAGCTGTATTTTCCTCTACCAGACTCTTGAGATTTTTCTTGATAGCTTCGACGTCTGCCAAGGTTACCAACAATTGCTGTGAAAAGTCATCTAAAGCATCAAATAATTCTTTTTTATTCATTACAGCCCTTTCTATAATCTATCTTTACTTTAAATTTTTTTGTAAAACCAGGTATTCCAAAGCGTTTTGAAAGCTAACATTGGCCCGCCACATTTTACGAGTTTGGACGAGATTTTGCAAAATATTACGAGCTGAAACATTGAGAATCTCTTGACCAGCTAGTACCTCTAAAATTCTGAGCACTTGATCTTGCTTTTCTTTATCATCAGACAAACTCGTTAATTTTGCAACTTGCAAATAGGATTCTTTTTTATGGGCCAAAAGCCAAGCAAAGAGGCGTTCACTTTCATCTACTAGTGTCCAAAATCCTGCTTGATGGACAAGCTTATCAGCCTCCGCCTGAGATTGACTAAACTGAGCCAATAGCTTAGCTTTATTTTTTACTAAACCAGCCTCTTCAAGCTGTGACATTAAAGTAGAGACTTGTTTCTTAAATTGGAAAATCTGTGTCCGACTTCGAATCGTTGGTAACATCTGTTCCTCATCATCGGTCAAAAAGAAAATATAAATCTCACTTTGTGGCTCTTCAATAACCTTCAAGAGTGAATTTGCAGCATTCACATGCATTTTTTCCGCTTGTTCGATAATAAAAACCTGACGTTGATTTTCAATACCAGACTGTGAAAATTGACCGACTAATTCCCGAATACGCTCCGTCTTAATAACTTGATTCTGAGGTTTGATCATGGTCACATCAGGAAATTCTTCTTGTTCAATCAATTTACAATTCCGACATTTTTCACAAGGAAAAATACCAGTTTTCTCACTACAAAAGAGACTTTTAGACAAGAAAAGAGCCATCTCTAAACTTCCAAAATTACCTGAAAAGAGATAGGCATGATTAAGTTGCCCTTGCTCCAAAATATGAACAAAACGTTCAAATTGTAAAGGTTGACAAGCTCTTAATTGCTCTTGTTTCATCTCCGTAGTCCCATCCTGTCAAAAAGTAGCTGTTGCGTTTTCTCAATCACCTGATCAAGTGGTAGGCTAGCATCGATTTTTACAATGCGGTTTGCTTCCTTTTCCAAAAGAGATAGATACCCCTGACGGACTTTTCGGTGTAGGTCCAGACTTTCCATGTCCAAACGATTGACTTCCCGATCACTATTGGCAGCAATACGTGCCAACCCCTCTTCGACCTCAATGTCAAAATAAAGAGTCAAATCAGGTTTCAGCCCATCTGTCGCAAACTGATTAAGCCAATCAATGGCATCGATATCTAAACCACGCCCAAAGCCCTGATAAGCAACCGAACTATCGATAAAGCGATCCATGATAACCAGTTTTCCAGCTACAAGTGCTGGTAAGACCTTTTCCACCAAGTGTTGTCGACGACTGGCAATATAGAGGAGAAGCTCCGTCTTAGGATCCATTTCAGTATGACTAGGATCTAGAATCACTTCACGAATCTTCTCTCCAATCAAAACCCCGCCTGGTTCACGGGTGCTTAAAACTTCTATTCCCCTATCCTCTAATATAGGGATTATGGCTTCAAGAACGCTTGTTTTTCCCGCTCCCTCTGGTCCCTCAAGAGAGACTAAAAATCCTTTTGACATGTCTGACTCATTTCTATTTTTCTCTCTTCTATTCTATCAAAAAAATGGGGATTTGTGAAAAGCTTTTTTCATTTCGCTCTTTGTAATAAAAAAGAGGTTGAGTTTTAACTCTCACCTCTTATTTGCCTAATTCTTGAGTTCTTTTGTAGGCTTGGTTGACAGCGTCCATAACGGTTCCTCTAAAAGCATGTTCTTCTAGGCTTGCTACGCCAGCAATGGTCGAACCACCTGGGCTACAAACTTGATCTTTCAAGACTCCAGGATGTTGCTGACTTTCTAGTACCATTTGACCTGCACCAACTACTGTTTGAGCCGCCATTTTCAGAGCCGTTTTTCTTGGTAATCCTGTTTGAACTCCTGCATCTGCCAAAGCTTCGATAAATAGATAGACAAAGGCAGGACCACAACCTGCAAGCCCTGTTGCCGCATCTATTAAACCATCGCTTAATTCAACCAACTGCCCTGCATTGGCTAAAAGTTGACAGAAAAGTTCACTGTCTTCTGGATGACAATTTGCAGACAAAGCATAGCTAATCACTCCTTGCCCAATAGCAACAGGTGTATTAGGCATGATGCGAATAATCCTATGGTGACTTGGAAGAAGACTAGCGAGTTTTTCCAAGGTCAAACCAGCTGCCATGGAAATCAAAAGAAGACTTTCTCGTTTCTCAAGGATTGACTGATATTGAGTAAGCAGTTCAGAAAATTGAGCTGGCTTTACTCCTAGAAAAATCACATCTGCTTCTGCAAAGATTTCGTCATTACTAGAAGCCAGACCACCATAATTGGAAATAAAAGCATCTACTTTTGCTTGACTACGATTAGCAAGGAGAATCTGATGACTCGTTTTTGCCTGCAAGACAGCCTTAGCCAAACAAGCTCCCATATTCCCCAAGCCGATAAATCCAATCTTCATCTCTTTACTCCCTTATCTGTCCATCACCAGTAACCACATATTTGTAGCTGGTCAATTCCTTCAAGCCCATTGGACCACGCGCATGTAATTTCTGAGTAGAAATCCCCATTTCACATCCTAGACCGAATTGGCCACCATCTGTGAAACGAGTCGACGCATTGACATAAACCGCTGCCGAGTCCACTTGACCTGTAAAGTAAGCTATAGCATCAGCATTTTCAGTCACAATCGCATCCGAATGATGGGTGCTGTGGGCTTCGATATGCTCTACAGCTTCCTCAAGACTAGAAACTACTTTAACAGCTAAGACATAGTCTAAAAACTCGGTATCAAAGTCTTGTGCTTCAGCAGTTTGGCCTGAAACAAACTGACTTGCTTTGCTATCCAGTCGGAGTTGAATTGCTTCCAGTCCAGCTTCTTTTCTATCTGCAACCAACACTTGCTCCAAGCGAGGAAGGAAGCTTGCCGCCTTGTCTTGATGAACAAGCAGCACTTCCATGGCATTACAGACTGAAGGACGACTAGTTTTAGCGTTATTGATAATAGACAGTGCCTTGTCTTCATCTGCATTCTTGTCAACGTAGACATGAACAATCCCTGTACCTGTTTCGATAACTGGCACAATAGCATTCTCAACGACAGCATTGATCAAACCGGCCCCCCCACGGGGAATGAGAAGATCTAGATAACCTTTAGCCTTCATCATGGCATAGCTACTTTCACGACTGGTATCTTCTACTAATTGAATGACGTCTGGATGAATGGTGGTAGTCTCCAAGCCCTTCTTCAAGGCTGTAACAATAGCATGAGCTGTTTGGTAGGCATCCTTACCGCTACGAAGAACAACCGCATTTCCACTCTTGAGAGCAAGGGCAGCTGCATCAGAAGTCACATTTGGACGACTTTCATAGATAATGCCAATAACACCCATAGCCACACGCTTCTTAGTAATGGCCAAACCATTTTCAAGCTGACTTCTTTCTAGGACTTCACCAATTGGATCTGGTAAAGCAACCACATCACGAATGCCTGTTGCCATCGCTTCTATACGACTTGCATCCAAATAAAGACGATCGAGCATAACATCTGATATTTTACCCTTTGCTGCTTCCATATCAAGGACATTGGCCACTAAAATCTCCTCAGTAGCTGCCAATAAGTGATCAGCCATGGCTAGCAAGGCTTGGTTTTTTACTGTTTCACTAGCAGTATTGATGGTTTTTTTAACTGCCTGTACCAGTTCAAATTGTTCTTGTGTACTTACCATAGTTTACCTCTAAAATTCTGTAAAGAGTAGTTGGATTTCAGGAGTGATAGAAATCCAGTCATCACGATGAATCAGGACTCCCTTGACTTTTTGAGAACGAAGGACATCTTTAAGTCCCGATGCACCTAGTTGCACTCTACCTTTCCCAAGTGATTTTCCAGTTTCCTTATCAAATACCGTTACAATATCACCATAAGAAAAATTGCTCTCAACATCTACAACCCCTGATAAAAGGAGACTCTTTTCATGTTGAGAGAGGGCTTCTGCCGCCCCTTTATCAACCCAAATAGCCCCCTGACTTTTGGCATAAAAGGCCAGCCATTGTTTCTGGGTACGAAGTCCCTTTTCCTGTGCAACAAAGAAAGAACCATCAAGAGTTTCTTCAGCTGCTTCAATTAAAGCATCAGGTTTCAAGGAAGAACAGATATATACGGGAACGCCTGACTCTGTCGCAATGGTCGCTGCCTTTATCTTAGTCAGCATACCTCCAGTTCCATTTGAAGATCCAGCACCACCAGCCATATCGATAATTTCTCGATTGATGGTCTCGATTCGCTCCAGACGTTTAGCTCTTGGATCCGAGTTAGGATTACCAGTATAAAGACCGTCTACATCTGTTAAGAGGACCAAAAGATCTGCCTGCACCATTGCAGCTACCTGAGCACTGAGCGTATCATTATCTCCGACCTTTAGTTCATCAATAACGACACTGTCATTTTCATTGATAATAGGAATCGCGCCACGATTGAGAAGGACAGATAAAGCTTGATGGGCATTTTTATAACGTCGCTTATCGACAAAATCATCCTGGGTCAGCAGGATTTGCGCTGAAACAATCTGCCTTAAGAGCAAATTTGTTGTATATTCTTCCAGAAGCAATCCTTGACCAACTGCAGCTGAAGCCTGCTTATCCGCAATCTTTGTCGGTCGTTTCTTAAATCCCAAGGCTCCAAACCCTGCCGCAACAGCCCCCGAAGATACTAAAATCAGCTCATGACCAGCTTCATGTAGCATTGCAAGCTGCTGTGTGATTGCTTTTACTTTACTGCGAGATAAACTTCCATCTTTATGAGTCAAGGACGAAGTTCCCACTTTAAATACGATACGCTTGTACTTCATATTTTTCTCCAAATTTAATATTTAACCATTTTACCATGATTTTATGAAATTGTAAAAAAGGAACTCTCTCACTTTTGATCGCAAAAAAAGAACCTTGCATAGCAAGATTCTTTTAGTGTCTGACTTAAATAATTGTTCTTCTGGGAACTAAATCGAATTAAGCTTCGATTTCTGTAACCATACCTGAACCAACAGTACGTCCACCCTCACGGATAGAGAATGTAGTACCTTGTTCTACGGCGATTGGGTGGATCAACTCAACGTCGATTGTCACGTTATCACCTGGCATTACCATTTCAGTACCTGCTGGAAGTTCGATTGAACCTGTAACGTCAGTAGTACGGAAGTAGAATTGTGGACGGTAGTTGTTGAAGAATGGAGTGTGACGTCCACCTTCTTCTTTAGTAAGGATGTAAACTTCACCTTTGAATTTAGTGTGTGGGTTGATTGAACCTGGTTTAGCGATAACTTGTCCACGTTCGATTTCGTCACGTTGAACACCACGAAGAAGGACACCTACGTTATCTCCTGCAAGACCTTCGTCAAGTTGTTTACGGAACATTTCAACACCAGTAACAACTGCTTTTTTAGTTTCTTCTTTGATACCAACGATTTCGATTTCGTCGTTGACACGAACAGTACCACGGTCGATACGTCCTGAAGCAACTGTACCACGTCCAGTGATTGAGAATACGTCTTCGACTGGAAGAAGCAATGGTTTGTCAGTGTCACGTTCTGGTTCTGGAATGTACTCATCAACAGTGTTCATCAATTCCATGATGATGTCTTCGTATTTAGAGTCACCTTCAAGAGCTTTAAGAGCTGAACCTTGGATAACTGGAAGATCGTCACCTGGGAAGTCGTATTCTGAAAGAAGGTCACGGATTTCCATTTCAACCAATTCAAGCAATTCTTCGTCGTCAACCAAGTCGATCTTGTTCATGAAGACGATAAGGTGTTTAACACCAACCTGACGTGAAAGAAGGATGTGCTCACGAGTTTGTGGCATTGGTCCGTCAGTTGAAGCTACTACAAGGATAGCTCCGTCCATTTGAGCGGCACCAGTGATCATGTTTTTAACGTAGTCCGCGTGTCCTGGAGCGTCGATGTGAGCGTAGTGACGTTTTTCAGTTTCGTACTCAACGTGCGCAGTGTTGATTGTGATACCGCGTTCGCGTTCTTCTGGAGCAGCATCGATAGACGCATAGTCTTTAGGTTGGTTAACTGCTGAAGGCAAGCGACGTGCCAAAACAGTTGTGATAGCTGCAGTTAGGGTAGTTTTACCGTGGTCAACGTGTCCGATAGTACCAATGTTAACGTGTGGTTTACTACGATCGTATTTTTCTTTTGCCATTTGAGTAAAAGCCTCCAATAAAATATATTTTATAGATAGACAGTAGGCAATACAGTCTAACTTTCCTTACTATTTTATCAAATTTCAGCTAAATTGCAAGTGTTTTACAAAGTTTTTGTGAATTATTCTTATTCTTGCTCAACTTCCTCTACCAATTTATTTAAAATATCTATAAATAGGCTTATTTTAGCAAAAGGCGATAGACCATAATTCGATAACCCAAGTCTTAATTTCCTATTTCCAGCCCCGAAAGACTTCAATCATTCAGTTGTTTGTAAAAATTATGTATAGAAAAATTAAAGTTTCATCATAAGAGATTAGAGAGTTTAAAACCATTAAAAAGTTTGATCAACTACAGTTCCCAAGATACAATGATCAAAAAAGGTCGGGAGCTTTTATCCCGACATCTTTATTCTGATAAATGTTTTTCAACTTCTTGTGCTTCCTTATGATTTTCATACAGTCGCGCTAAGAATTTTGCAATCTCTTTTAAAATGGAATAGGTTGGAACAGCAACAATCATCCCAATCACACCGTAAATATTACTTGATAATAAAAGCAAGACTAAAATAGTAATCGGGTGAACCTTCATAACTCCACCCACGATACGTGGATATAAAATATTTCCATCAACTTGCTGAATAATCAACATATAAATGACAGCAATAATCATTTTATGAGGATCGGTGAAGAGATTTGAAATAATCATTGGAATCAAGCCAATGCTTGGTCCTACATAGGGAATCAAATTAGCCAATCCAGAAAAAATGGCGAAGACCAAGGCATATCTTAGACCAATCACACTATAACCGATAAAAGCTAAACATCCAATAATAACTGCATCTATAGACACTCCACTAATGTAACGAGAAATAGTTGTATTTAGGTTTGTCAATAAACCAGATATGTTCAATTTATCTCGTTTTAATATAGTTCTTTCTAGCATGGGTAAAAATTTATGTCCATCAAGTAGGAAGTAAATCAAGAAGACTGGTGTCATGATGATAATCAATACAGTGCTTACGAGTGCAGAGAGAACACTGCCAACACTATTTGTCACACTGTTCAAGATATTTTGCAAAATATCAACATATGACAGATTCAGTTGCTGAATAGTTTGTTGAATATCTAGATTTTGCAGGGCTGGATGTTTTGATAACTCAATGACTAAATCTTGAAGACGACCATAAATGTTTTGACTCGAGTAGATTAGGCTACTCAACTGATTAATCAAAATCGGTAGCAGATAGACAAAACTAAGTACGATTGCACAAATTAAGGCACAAAGGGTTAACAAAATCCCAATGATGCGATTGATTTTGCATTCCTTCTCTAAAAAGATAACAATTGGGTTGGTTAGGTAATACAAAAATCCTCCCAATAAAAAAGGAATCATGATTGTATTTGCAACACTGACAAAGGGTGTAATAATAGCACCCATTTCTCTCCAGAGATAAAAAATTAAGGTTATTAGTAGAATTTCAGTTGTCCAGAAGAATAGTTTATTTCTCCGAAACATAGGCCACCTCCTCTTTTTCCTATTTTACCATATTTCAAAAAAGATTGATAACCTACATTATAAAAACAAGAATATTTTTTGTCTTTGTGATAGAATAAAGTTACTATGAAGAAATTATTTTTAACACTATTAACACTTATTTCGTTTGGTTCCGCTACTACGGTTTTTGCCCAGGATTTTGATGTAGCAGCAAAACATGCCATTGCTGTTGAAGCTAATAGCGGTAAGATATTATACGAAAAGGATGCTACTCAACCTGTTGAAATTGCTTCTATTAGCAAATTGCTTACCGTATATCTCGTTTACGAAGCCTTGGAACAGGGGAAAATCTCTCTTTCTACTCCTGTAGAAATTTCTGATTACCCCTACCAGTTGACAACTAATTCTGCGGCAAGTAATGTTCCTATGGAAGCTAGAAATTACACTGTCGAAGAGTTACTAGAAGCGACTTTGGTATCTAGCGCTAACAGTGCTGCTATCGCTTTAGCTGAAAAAATTGCCGGTTCTGAGAAGGACTTTGTAGATATGATGAAGGCCAAACTAGAAGAATGGGGAATTCAAGATGCTACACTCGTCAATACAACCGGGCTCAACAATGAAACTCTTGGCACTAATATCTATCCTGGTTCAAAGAAAGATGATGAAAACAAATTGAGCGCTTATGATGTTGCTGTCGTTGCTCGCAATCTCATCCTCAAGTATCCTCAAGTTTTAGAAATCACAAAGAAACCTTCTTCTACTTTTGCAGGGATGACCATTCATTCTACCAACTATATGTTGGAGGGAATGCCTGCTTATCGTGGTGGTGTTGATGGACTTAAAACTGGTACGACTGATAAAGCTGGAGCATCCTTTGTAGGTACGACTGTAGAAAAAGGAATGCGTATTATCACTGTTGTCTTAAACGCTGACAACCAAGATACCAATCCATATGCACGCTTTACTGCTACTTCTTCTATTTTAGATTACATCTCATCAAACTTTGCTCTTCAGACAATTGTCAAACAAGGAGAGAGTTATGAAGATAGTAAATCGCCTGTATTAGATGGGAAGGAAGATACAGTTACAGCTGTCGCCAAAGAAGATATCAAAATCGTACAACGTCTGGGTAGTCGTACACAATCAACTATTACTTACACAGCGGACACGACTGAACACACTGCTCCACTAGAGGCAGGAACTGTCGTTGGACATTTGACTTATGAAGACAAGGATCTAGTTGGTCAAGGATACATTACAACTGACAAACCTAGTTTTGAGATGGTTGCAGAAAAAAATGTCGAAAAAGCCTTCTTCTTAAAAGTTTGGTGGAATCGTTTCGTTCGTTTTGTTAATGAGAAATTATAAAAATCGCGAAATTCGCGATTTTTTTCTTTATTCATTTTTAGCTACAGTCGAATGGTTATATCCATAAACAAAGTAAATAATAACGCCTATTAATAAAGCTAGTCCAAATGCCATCCATGTTTCAAGGGTATATTGAAGCATAAATGAAAGGCAGATTAGAATAGACAAGATTGGTAAAAAAGGTACCAGGGGAGTTTTAAATTCTCCCTCTTTGGGCATACCCTTATCTTTTCTCAGTTTGATAATGCCGTAGGCTAGGAGAATAAGATAGGCTAAGGTGCAGATATTGAGAAAGGCTGCGATACTTGCCAGTGGGAAAATTCCCGCTGCAATCGCTGAAACAACACCTGTTAAAATGGTCGCATTCTTAGGGACACGACTGATCTTAGTCACTTGTTTGAAACTCTGAGGCATGAGCCCATCACGTGCCAAACTATAAATCATTCGAGACAAGGCGTAAGTCATGGAAATACATACCGTAATCAAAGTAAAAATTGCAACGAGTGAAACATAATTAGCTGCCCAACCAATACCGATACTTCTCAGAGCAAAAGCCACTGCATCATCAACATTGAGCTTGCTATAGTGAATGATACCTGTCAATATCAAGGTAACCAAGGCATACAGAATGGTTACAATGGTTAAGGATAAAACAATCCCACGTGGAATATTCTTTTGTGGACTTTGAATTTCATCAACTGCCATCGAAATGGACTCAAACCCTAAGAATCCAAAGAACATGAGTGAAGCACCTGCCATAATTCCAGTGCTTCCACCGTAAATTTGACCAAAACCAAATGGTGCAAAATCTGACCAATTTTCAGGTTTAATGTACCAAATACCAACTAGAATAAATAAGGCAAGAGCAGAAAATTTTAAAACAACAAGAATAGAATTAAAACGAAGAGCTGCTTTCGAATTTAAAAGTACAACGCCTGTAACAAGTAGAATTACTAAAATTGGTAAAAAATCAATATAAGTACCATGTTCAGGATTAAAAGTTCCATTTAAGGCTTGTGGCAAGGAAATTCCATAATGGCTAAGCAAACCCTTAAAATAGGCCGCCCAACCTGAAGCGACGCCAGAAACAGCTGTCATAAATTCCATGATAGTCAGCCAACCTGCAATCCAGGCTGGAAATTCTCCTAAAATTGCATATAAATAACTATATGCTCCACCCGTTGCAGGAACACGAGAAGCAAATTCTGCAAAAAATAGTGCAGATAAGGACACGCAGATAGCAGAAATTACAATCGATACCACAAGGGCAGGTCCTGCTAATGTTGCTGCAGCAGTTCCTGTAATCGTAAAAATACCTGTTCCCACCATAGCACCAATTCCCAAGAGAATTAAATCCCATAGTTTTAAATGGCGATGCATTTCTGTCTTACCTAGACTAACGTCTTTGGTTCTAAAAATATTCATCATTCATCTCCCAATTTATAAGATTGTATTATTTTATCATATATAAGGATTTTTGTGAATATTTATTAGCATTTTTCATCAAAAAAACTGAGAGTTGGACAGAAATCGGTAATTCGTTAGAATACGATTTCGTCGTCCCACCTCCGCACAGTTGAGTAGGGCTGTAAAAGCTTATGAAATCAGCGTAGTAGAGCCCACTCAACCACTGCGTCTTGCTCGACAATCCAAAGACAATTGAGAGGCTAGGACTTTTGTCCCAGCCTCAGTTTCTGTTCATAAAGTTTATCCGACTGATCCTTCCATTTCGTAGCTAATCAAGCGGTTGAGCTCAACTGCGTATTCCATTGGAAGTTCTTTGGTGAAGGGTTCGACAAATCCCATGACGATCATTTCAGTTGCTTCAGATTCTGAGAGACCACGACTCATGAGATAATAGAGTTGTTCTTCAGAAATCTTAGATACCTTGGCTTCGTGCTCCAAAGCAACTTGTGAGTTGTGGATTTCATTAAATGGAATGGTATCTGATGCTGACAAGTCATCCATGATAATGGTATCACACTCGATGTGAGAAACAGATTTCTTAGAGTTTTTGTTAAAGGTTACCTGTCCACGGTAGTCAACCTTACCTCCGCCTTTGGCAATAGACTTAGACACGATAGATGAACTAGTATGTGGAGCATTGTGGATCATCTTAGCACCAGTGTCTTGGTGTTGCCCTGCATTAGCAAAGGCGATAGAAAGCATGGTACCACGCGCTCCTTCTCCATCTAAGTATACAGATGGATATTTCATAGTCGTTTTAGCACCCAAGTTTCCATCAATCCACTCAACTGTCGCATCTTTTTGAGCCTTAGCACGTTTTGTTACCAAGTTATAAACGTTATCTGACCAGTTTTGGATGGTTGTATAACGCATATAAGCTCCGTCCAAAGCAAAGATTTCTACAATGGCCGCATGCAAGCTGTTGCTTGAATAAGTTGGCGCTGTACATCCTTCTACGTAGTGGACACTTGCTCCCTCATCAACGATGATCAAGGTACGTTCAAACTGACCTGTATTTTCGTTATTGATACGGAAGTAAGTTTGAAGTGGAATATCTACCTTGACACCTTTTGGTACATAGATAAAGGTTCCACCTGACCACACTGCTGAATTGAGGGCAGCTAACTTGTTATCTGTCGGCGGTACCAATTTCGCAAAGTATTGTTTAAATAAGTCTGGGTACTCCTTGAGGGCCGAATCTGTATCTGTAAAGATAATTCCTAACTTCTCAAATTCTTCCTTCATGTTGTGGTAAACCACTTCTGACTCATACTGGGCAGAAGCTCCAGCTAGATAGGCACGCTCAGCTTCTGGAATCCCAATACGTTCAAAGGTTTCTTTAATCTTTTCAGGTACATCATCCCAAGAACGTGCTGGTTTGTCAGATGGTTTTTGGTAGTAGATCAAATCATCAAAATCAATCTCTGACAAGTCTGCTCCCCAGGTTTGCATGGGCATTTTTTTGAAGGTTTCATAAGATTTCAAACGGAATTCTAACATCCACTCAGGCTCTCCCTTAGCAGCTGATAGTTCACGAATGACATCTTCATTCAATCCTTTTCCTGTCGATAGGACAGGCTCTACATCGTCATGAAAACCAAATTTATATTCACCAAGGTCAATTGGTTTTGGTTCTACTCTTTCTTCAGCCATAATATCCTTTCTTTCATTCTTTATTTCTGATGATTTATAAGACAAAGAAAGCTTGTCTTACTTGTTATCTTGATTTTCAATTGTTTTTTTAAGGGCGTTCCAAGCTAGGGTTGCACATTTGATTCGTTGCGGAAATTTGGCAACTCCTGACAAGAAACCTGCATCTCCAAGTTGATCTTGACGCTCATCCTTTTGACCTTGAACCATGTCAGAAAAGATAGTTGCAAGCTCTAGGATTTCTTGCTTGGTCTTTCCTAAGACTGCATCTGTCATCATACTAGCAGAGGCGGTTGAAATCGTACAACCAGAGTTTAGAAAAGCGATATCTTCCAAACGATCATCTGCATTAAACTTAACAGAGAGATTAATCACATCACCACAGGTTGGATTGTTAAGACTGATTTGTTCAGCATCATCCAGCTTCCCCTGATGGTGTGGATTTTTCGAATGGTCCGCTACCACTGCCATATAAAGGCTATCTAGTTTAGAAAGTGCCATTGAAAAACTCCTTTGTCTTTAGTAAGGCATCGACTAGTTTATCGCAATCTGCCTTGGTATTATAGATATAAAAACTTGCACGAGCTGTTGCTGGGACGTCCAAATATTGAAGCAGAGGTTGCGCACAATGGTGACCCGCACGAACTGCCACTCCTTCATAATCCAGAGCAGTCGCGAGGTCGTGAGGATGAAGGTCCCCTAGATTAAAGGAAATAACACCTGAACGCTGAGCCAAATCTTGCAAACCGTAAATGGTCAAACCTTCAATTTCCTGCAATTTTGGAAAGACATATGCAATCAGTTCTTGTTCATGAGCTTCAATGGCATCCATACCAATGTTTTCAAGATAATCCACGGCAGCTGCAAGTCCAATAGCTCCTGCCATATTGGGAGTTCCAGCCTCGAATTTCCAAGGTAACTCCTTCCAGCTAGCAGATTGCTCATAGACGAAATCAATCATTTCGCCACCAAATTCTACTGGTGACATTTGTTCCAGATACTTTTCTTTACCGTAAAGGACGCCAATACCAGTTGGACCAGCCATCTTGTGACCTGAAAAGGCAAAGAAGTCCACATCCAAGTCCTGGACATCAATCTTCATATGAGGCGTAGATTGAGCACCATCTACCACCATGATGGCTCCAATTTCGTGAGCCCTTTGTGTGATTTCTTTGATAGGATTGACCACTCCAAGAACATTGGAAGCATGAGCTAACGAGACAAACTTAACCTTGTCAGTCAATTTAGAACGCAAGTCATCCATATCCAGAGCTCCATCTTTGAGATAGACATAAACAAGCTCTGCCCCAGTCTTTCGGCAAGCTTCCTGCCATGGAATAATATTGGAATGGTGTTCCATGACAGAAATCAAAACTTGATCTCCCTCAGTTAAAATTTCTTCAGCAAAACGCGCCACCCAGTTGAGACTAGTCGTAGTTCCTCTAGTGAAGAGTACTTCCTTTGTCGAACCTGCGTTGATGAACTTGCGAATGGTTTCGCGAGCAGCTTCATAAGATGCTGTCGCACGCTCTGCCAAGGTGTGAACACCTCGGTGAACATTGGCATTGTCCTGTTCATAGTAGCGGTTAATGGCTTCCAGAACAGCTAGTGGTTTTTGTGTCGTCGCAGCATTATCTAAATAAACCAGAGGTTCGTCATTGACAATCTGGTCTAAAATCGGAAAATCCTTGCGAATCACTTCTACATCTAACATAGGCTTCCTCTTAGCGTTTTGACAATTTTTCTTCGATCGTCGCAATCATTTCATCACGAACTTCTTTGACTGGTATCTCAACAATAACAGATCCAAGGAAACCGCGGACAACCAAACGCTCTGCAGTTGCCTTGTCCAAGCCACGACTCATGAGGTAATACATGTCTTCTGGATCAACTTGACCAATAGAAGCCGCGTGACCTGCAGTGACATCATTTTCATCAATCAAAAGAATTGGGTTGGCATCGGAACGCGCTTGGTCAGAAAGCATAAGAACACGGCTTTCTTGTTGGGCATCTGCTCCCTTAGCACCCTTGATGATGTGGCCAATACCATTGAAGGTCAAAGTTGCTTTTTCAAGAATTACTCCATGTTGAAGGATATTACCGATAGAGTTGCAACCATAGTTAGTTACTCGAGTATCAATCCCTTGCACCTGACGACCGCTTGAAAGAGCTACGACCTTGAGGTCTGCATGGCTACCATTTCCAAATAGGTCACTATCAAAGTCAGCAACGACGTTTCCTTCGTTCATGACACCGATAGCCCAGTCAATATTTGCATCGTTGCCCAATTTACCACGGCGGCTAATGTAGGCTGTAACATTTTCGCCTAGACGGTCAATCGCTGCAAACTTCACTTGCGCGCCAGAACGAGCGATGACTTCTACTGTGATATTGGCAGTTGCCTTAGCACTACCTTGGCCACGTGACTCAAGACGTTCAAGGTAGCTAATCTTACTATTCTTACCCGCGATAATAAGGATATGCTTGTTAAACGGCACATCGCTATCGCTGTCTTGGTAGAAAATACCTTCGATTGGTTCTGTGATTTCTACGTTATCAGGAATGTAGAGAACAGCACCACTGTTAAAGTATGCTGTATGGTAGGCCGCCAACTTGTCATCATCATATTTAACAGATGACATGAAGAATTCCTCAATAAGCTCTGGAATTTCTTCTAAAGCTGAATGGAAGTCTGTAAAGACCACCCCTTGCTCAGCCAATTCAACTGGAATTTGCTCAAAAACTGTTTGTGTTCCTACTTGAACCAATTTTAAGTGATTATCTAGAGCTGTGAAATCCGGAACATTTGCTGATGGCTCATTTTCTGTAATCGTTCCATCACCCAGATTCCAACGGTGGAATTTGACACGCTCAATAACTGGTAATTCCAAAGTCTCAATCTTGTCAAAAGCTTTTTGACGGAGATCAGCCAACCAACTTGGTTCAGCGTGCATTTCTGAAAAAAGTTTAATAGTTTCTTTAGTCATTTACTTCTCCTAAAAGATACGAGGGAATTACAATTCTTCCTTGTAGTCATAGCCAAGTTCTTCAGCTAATTTTGCGTATCCTTCACGTTCCAAACGTGCCGCCAATTCTGGACCACCAGAAAGAACAACACGACCTTCCATCATCACGTGTACCACGTCTGGCGTAATGTAGTTCAAGAGACGTTGGTAATGAGTAATAATCATGGCACCGAAGCCTTCACCACGCATGGCATTAACACCTTTAGAGACAACTTTAAGAGCGTCAATATCAAGACCTGAGTCAATCTCATCAAGAAGTGCGAAAGTTGGTTCCAACATCAAGAGTTGTAGAATTTCATTGCGTTTTTTCTCACCACCAGAGAATCCTTCGTTAAGATAACGCTCTGCCATTTCTTCTTTCATGTTGAGCAATTCCATTTTTTCGTCTAGCTTAGTGATAAACTCACGCACTGAAATTTTCTCATCATCTTCTTTACCAGCATTCATAGCTGCACGAAGGAATTCTGCATTGGTAATTCCTGGAATTTCTGATGGGTATTGCATTGCAAGGAAAAGTCCCATACGCGCACGCTCGTCCACTTCCAACTCAAGGATGTTTACGCCATCAAACAAGACTTCACCTTTAGTGACTTCATAGTTTGGGTTTCCCATAATAGCAGCTGAGAGAGTAGACTTACCGGTACCATTTGGGCCCATGATAGCTGCAATTTCTCCTGTTTTAAGAGTCAGGTTAACCCCTTTTAAAATTTCTTTTCCTTCGATTTCAACGTGAAGATCTTTGATCTCTAATACTGACATGATAATTCCTTTCTTTTCAATCCGTTTTATCATTTTCGCTAGAAAATTGTCCTTAGTTTTCTAGTAAAAAACGATAAAATATCAATAAATATACTTTAATAGTATAACAAAAAAAAGCCTAAAAGGCTTTAATTTTGTCTAGAAGCTGAGGGTTATTTCTTTCCTCGAAAATGGTCATCTATAGCGTTCACAATTTTACCCATAATATAGCTAACTCTAAAATTTCTTAGGATTAAAATAGCCCAAAGCAAGGCCACGATATACCGTTGCTCCATGATGGATTCATTAAAAAAATAAGTCTCAGCAGCAGTAAATAAGGCCATAATTATAAATTGTTGTCTGTTCATCGTATTATGTCACAAAATCCTTTTAATCTTCTGCAATGGTCACTTTATCCGCTAAGAATTCAAATCCCTGAGGAAGGACAGATTCTTCAACTTCTTCCTTAACCGGTTGACCTTGAGATGATTTAGCTTTAGCTGAGAAGTCTGCTCTGACTTCTTTCCACTCTTCCATGGAAATAGCAAGAATTTCTGGTGAAAATCCCGCTGCTTGACTGAGTATATTGCCAAACATGGTGTTGAGATTATCACGTTTCATGGTCTGGCCAGCATTGAAGTTAGACTCAAATGCAAGAATGGCATGATGTTCATTAGCCGCAACAGGTTGAGAACCAACTAAAAGTGCCTTATCAGGACCTGACAAGCTTTCAATAACTTCTCCCCAAGCATTTTGAAGACGTATTAGATTTTGACGGGCTAAATCAGGATTTTCAACCGCTTCTTGAAGAATAGACTGAACCTTATTGCGATCTACGCGATAAATTGACTTGCTGTTAACTGGACGACTCGGTGTTGGTGTAGTCTGCTTAGGACTTGTATTAACATTTGCTAGGGCCTGTTTCAATCGTGCAACTTCTTCTCGAAGTGAGGCTAATTCTCCACTTGTATCATCTGATAATGTTGGTTTTGAATCTATCTCTGCCAAACGAATGGTCATCATTTCAGCATAAATCTTAGGCTGTAAGCTAGCCTTGATATCAGCTAAACTACTAGTCGCAATTCCGATCATCTCAAACAAAACAGCCTGTGAAAGATCTAGGTTATCCTTAAAGAGATCACTATGGTGAGTATTCTCCCCACCAGTTTGGACAATCAAAATATCCCTTAGATACTGCAACAAATCCGTTACAAATCGTGTCATGCTTTTTCCGTTATCAAAAATCAAATTAAGATTTTCCAAAGCACGAGTCACATCTTTTTGTGCCAAGGCAGCCACATAATTATCCAAAGCACTTAGACTAATAGTTCCAGTAATTTCCTCAGAAACAGCTGTTGTTAATCTAGAATCTTGAGTCAAGCTCAATGCTTGGTCTAAAATGGACAAGGCATCCCGCATACCACCTTCAGCTCGACGAGCAATAATCTCAACAGCCTCAGAATCATAATCAATCCCTTCCTTTTCTAAAATATGGAAGATATGATCTCGAATATCCTGAGTTCTAATAGATTTGAACTCGAAGCGTTGAACACGAGACAAAATGGTTGCAGGAATCTTATGAAGCTCTGTCGTTGCTAGGATAAAAACAACATTAGGAGTGGGTTCTTCGAGAGTTTTCAAAAGGGCGTTGAAGGCTCCAGTTGAAAGCATATGAACCTCATCAATGATATAGACCTTATACTGAGCTATACTTGGAGCATAAGTTGATTTATCACGGATATCACGAATTTCATCCACCCCATTGTTAGAGGCCGCGTCCATTTCGATAACGTCTTCCAAGCTACCGTCTGTCACCGCCTGACAGATATAACAGTTATTACAAGGTTCTCCTCCCTCTTGATTAGGGCAGTTCATAGCCTTGGCAAAAATTTTGGCTACACTGGTTTTTCCAGTTCCACGAGGCCCTGAAAAAAGATAGGCATGGCTGATCTTTTCCTGCTCTACAGCTTGTTTCAGAGTTTTTGCAACAATTTCTTGGCCTACTAACTGTGAAAATGTTTGACTTCTATATTTTCGATAAAGGGCCTGATACATTATGCTTTCTCCTCAAACATTGAAAAATTCCATTCGGTTTTCTCTAACAAAATAGCAACATACTCTTCTAGATATTTCTGATCCAAGTCATCATAATCATCAACAAGAGATGAATCTAAATCTAGAACGCCCAAAAGACGTCCCTCTTTAACCATCGGCACAACAATCTCACTAAGAGCACTACTATCACAAGAAATATAGTTTGGATAGGTTTTTACATCACCAACAATCACTGTTTGACGGCTAGCTGCAGACTCTCCACAAACACCTTTTCCAAGAGCGATTCGTACACATGAGACCCCACCTTGAAAGGGGCCCAAAATCAGTTCATTCCCATCAAATAGATAGAAACCTGCAAAAACAGTATTGGGAAAGCTTGTTTTTAACAAAGCACTGGCATTTGATAGATTAGCCAACACATTGGGCTCTCCATCTAAAAGATAAGAGAGCTGTTCATTTATTGTTTGATAAAGTGATTCTTTTTCTGAATATAACATAAAACCATTATATCAAAAAAAACTAGTAGAAAAAAGAAAAATCCCTTGTTTTAAAAACAAAGGATTTTATTAAAATTCGAATGGATTAAAGTTCGATGTCTCCGAACAAGTCAGCCATTGAGAATCCTGTTTGAGTTTCAGGAAGTTCAAAATCACGTTTTTCTTGACGTTTTGGACGACGTGGACGTGGAGCACGTTTTTCTTCTTTTTGTCCTTCTTCTTGAGCTGGACGTTCTTCAAGAGCTTTGATAGAAAGTGAAACGCGTTCTGCATCAGCGTTAACTTCAAGAACTTTAACAGTAACTTCTTGACCAACTTTAAGAGCTTCTTTGGGATTTTCAATACGTTTGTGTGAAATTTGTGATACGTGAACAAGTCCATCGATACCTGGCAATACTTCAACAAATGCACCGAAGTCAGTCAAACGTTTAACTGTACCTTCTACAACATCACCTTTAGCCAATTTTTGCTCAACGCCATCCCATGGTCCAGGTGTTGTAGCTTTAAGTGAAAGTGATACACGTCCTTCTTCTTCGTTAAGATCAAGGATTTTCACTTCAACTTCTTCACCAACAGTTACAACTGATTTTGGTGAAACGTTACGTTCGTGTGACAATTCAGTCAAGTGAACCAATCCGTCAACACCACCAAGGTCGATGAAAGCACCGAAGCTTGTGATACGTGCAACTTTACCAGTTACAACATCACCAACAGCCAATTTACCAAATACTTCAGCACGAGCTGCTGCTGTAGCTGCTTCTACAACTTCACGACGTGAAAGGATGAAGCGGTTTTCTTTAGGATCAACTTCTTTGATTTTAGCATCAAACTCTTGACCTACAAAACGCTCAGTGTTACGTACAAAACGAGTATCCAACATTGAAGCTGGGATAAATCCACGTACACCTTCAAATTCTACTGAAAGTCCACCCTTAACAGCGCGAGTTCCTTTAACTGTAACAACTTCTTCTTCGCGTCCTACAAGTTTGTCCCATGCTTTGCGAGCTTCAAGGCGTTTTTTAGATACAAGGTATGTTACTGTATCAGTATCTTTACCAACTACTTGACGAAGTACAAGAACATCCAATACTTCACCTACTTTTACAAAGTCATTGATATCTGCATCGCGATCGTTTGTCAATTCGCGAAGAGTCAAGACACCTTCAACACCAGTTCCAGAGATTGCAACGTTAGCTTGAGTAGCATCAACTGTCAATACTTCAGCACTAACAACATCACCTGGCTCAACTTGGCTAACGCTATTTAGCAAATCTTCAAATTCGTTCATCTAAAAAATCCTCCAACAATCAAGTTTTTCTTAAACTTGACATACTTATAATTTTTTCCTAAGCACCCGCAAAGACATGTTATATCGTTCACGTCCTTCAATTATAAAAATAAAATACCCTAAGATATTTTTCTTTTTATCCTTGAATTTATTACCTAAGAACTGGGGTAGCTGGATTCGAACCAACGCATGAGGGAGTCAAAGTCCCTTGCCTTACCGCTTGGCTATACCCCAAAAGTGAAATGGAGAGAGAGGGATTCGAACCCCCGAACCCGAAGGAGCGGATTTACAGTCCGCCGCGTTTAGCCTCTTCGCTATCTCTCCAATGTTCAACAAAAACTATTATATCA